>NZ_JCASIH010000014.1:0-123425 GCF_059685935.1 Telluria sp. ZT3P39 | reverse complement strand
TGACTTTGAGACCTGCTTCATGCAGCTTCAATGCAAGCGCTTCGTAGTAAACCCCAGTCGCTTCCATGCAAACGTGCATGGCCGCCATATCGGCTTTCGACTTGCCGAGCCATTCCAGCAAATTGAGATGCCCTGCAGACGTATTGTCGAGCACCTTCGACTTCATCTTGCCGTTGACAAGTAAAGCAATGTCTACTTTTAACTTGCTTACATCAATACCGACGACTGACTGTGCCTCTTCCATTTTGAACCTTCCTCGTATGCAGGCTTACGCGCAATGCGATGGCCCAAGATACCGTTCGGACTTATAAAATGAAAACGGGCGAAGGCATCTATCTGACCCACGTGCTCAAGGCACTCAGTCTGAACGAAGTCACCTCACCCGGCCGCATCGCCTTCATTATCAGTCGGGGACTCGGTTTGTTCAATATATGAGGTCTGACATTCAGACACGGGCTCAACTGGGATAAGGCTGGGCTCGTGTCCGAAAGTCAGGACCTGACCCCGAAGTACGATGGTAGCGCAAGCAGCCGGCGAACGCCGCCCGGGGTTCGGCAGCTCAGGATTGCTTGCGCTTGTACGCGAACAGGCCGGCCAGTCCCGCCAGCATCAGTGCGATCGTGCCGGGTTCCGGCACGTCGGCCGCGACGGCGGCGGCGCCGAAGATGTTCAGGCGCGGCGAGAACGACGAGGTGCCGGCGGCGACGAAGTCGATGCTGAGCAGTTCACGATTCGAATCAAGCAGGAAACGGTAGCCGAACAAGGCCGGATCGTTGGCGTTTTCCATGTAGGACAGGTCGGACTTGACGCGGTCGAGTCCGTCGGCAAAATAATAGTCGTCGTCGGTGGCCGGGAAATCGTTGTACCAGTCGCTGACGACGGCGGTGCGGGTGGTGACCTTACCGTCGGCGTAGTGCAGGACCAGGGTCAGGAAGGAGGTGCCGCCGCCGGTCATCGCTGCGACGTGGATTTCCGAGTAGTGCTTGCCGCCCATCGCCAGGTTGACCGGGCCGGTGCCGGCGAATTGCAGCACGTTGTTCCCGTTCAGGTTCAGTCCGTAACCCATCTGCACTGCCGGACGGCTGCCGTTCGCGGCATACAGGCCGGAATCGGCCACGCCATTGCCGCTGCCTCCGGCGAGGGCGTTCGCCAGGCTCTGGGTCATGTAGACGAAGTTCCCGCCGGCGTCGTTGGCGTCGAGCGAGGTCTGGGTCGTGTCGCCGATGTTGCCGACGCCGTCTATGTTGTACACGGACGTGAGGTTGAGCTGGATGACTTCGGCGTGGGCGAGGGGAGCGAAGGCGCACAGGCCTGCGAGCATCAGTCGGAGCAGTTTCATTGGGATCCCTGGTAAGTGAAAGTGTTGTTGTATTTTTTTACTACTTTCATACCAGCAAAATTCGTGCCAATTTCGTAAGGGCCTGAATCCAATGAAGTTATTGTGCGGCATCGCGGTTATGGTCCAGCGCTTGTAAAGGATTTCGACACGGCAAGGAATGTGTCGTTTATGCAAGGTGGATGGACGGCGGCTTCGCGGTCGGCCGACGGCCCGCGCGTCCGGCAAGGATGGGCTACACTCGGCTGCTTGTCCTGCTGCCGCCGGATTGGCCGGCGCGGGCGCCTTGACGAGGTTTGAAGATGATCGATGAAGCAAGCAGGAGTGAGATAGCCGCCCTCGGACGCAAGGCGCACGACCTCACCGAATCCGCTTACCGCGCGCACGCGGCGACGCGCGGTGGCCCGGGCTGGTCCGACAAGCAGCGGATCCTGCTGGCCGACATGGCCTTGCACTTGCTGCAGACGGCGCTGCGGGAGGGCGAACTGCCCGCGGCCGAGCTCCGGCGCAACCTCTATGCGATCCTGACGATATCGGACCAGTTCGTTCCGGATGCCGGCCTGAAGGCGAGTGCCGACCGGTTGCAGCGGGAGTAGAGCCCGGCCGGCCAACGACGCGCGACGGCTCTCAAGCCGCTTTCGTCGCCAGTTGCACCAGCAGGTCGTCCAGCGGCGCAGGGCGCGAGAACAGGTAGCCCTGCATGCACGGGCTGCCGTTCTCGGCCAGGTACCGGGCCTGCTGCGCCGTCTCGATGCCCTCGGCCACCACGCGCAGGCCGAGGTGGTCGGCCATGGCCAGGATCGACTGCACGATCGCGGTGCCGTTGACGTCGTTCGGCGTGTCGCGGATGAAGCTCTTGTCGATCTTCAGTTCGTACAGCGGCATCTTCTTCAGGTAGGCCAGGTTCGAATAGCCGGTGCCGAAATCGTCGATCGAGAAGCGGATGCCCAGGGCGGCCAGTTCGTGCATGCGCGCGATGGTCTCCTCCAGGTCCTGCACCAGCAGGCCTTCGGTGACTTCGAAGATCAGCTGGCCGGCCGGGGCGCCGGTCTCGCGCAGGATGCTGCGCACGCCCTCGACGAAATCGGCCTGGCGGAACTGCGCCGGGCTGACGTTGATCGACAGCGGGATCGGGTGGCCGGCCGCTTCCAGGCGCAGCCAGGAGGTGCAGGCTTCGCGCAGCACCCAGTTCCCCAGCGGGACGATCAGGCCGCTCGATTCGGCGATCGGGATGAAGACGTCGGGCGGCACCAGCACGCCGTCGGCGCGGCGCCAGCGCATCAGGAGCTCGGCGCCGACCGCCTGCTCGCGGCTGTCGACCTGCAGTTGCAGGTGCATCGCCAGTTCGCCGTTCTCCAGCGCCGACGCCAGCTCGCGCTCGATGGTGAGCTTGCGCTCGGCCTCGGCCAGCATGTTGGTCTCGAACAGGGCCACGCCGTTGCGGCCGTCGGCCTTGGCCTGGTACATCGCGGTATCGGCTTCGCGCAGCAGGTCGTGGGCCGCGTGCCCCGGCACCAGCGGCAGCGCCACGCCGACGCTGCCGGTGCAGCGGTAGGCGTGTTCGTCGATGATGACTTCCTCGCCCAGCGCGGCCAGCACCTTGCCCGCCACGGCCAGTGCGGTGGCGGTGGCGGCCTCCGGGTCCTCGCCGAGGTCGCCCAGCAGGACGACGAATTCGTCGCCGCCCAGGCGCGCCACGGTATCGCGCTTGCGCACCACCGACCCGAGGCGCGAGGCGGCATGCCTGAGCAGGGCGTCGCCGGTGGCGTGGCCCCTGGCGTCGTTGACATACTTGAAGTTGTCCAGGTCGATGAACAGCACGGCGCCGAGCACGCCGCTGGCGTTGCGGGTGGCGACCAGGGTGTCCAGGCGCTCGGTCAGCAGGCGGCGGTTCGGCAGCCCGGTGAGCACGTCGTAGAAGGCGAGGCGGTGGATCTTCTTGTCGGAGTTGCGGCGCTCGGTGACGTCGCGTCCGACCGCGACCCAGTGGGTGTTGCGGCCGGCTTCGCTGGCGAAGGGCACCATCTCCACCTCGACCCAGAACGGCTCGCCCGACTTGGTATAGTTGATCAGCTCGGCGGTGACGGACTGGTTGCGCGACATCGCCTGCAGGATGCGGTCGAGCTCGCGGGGATCGGTGTCCGGGCCGTCCAGGATGCGCATGCTCCGGCCGAGGATTTCGTCGCGGCTGTAGCCGGTGCGGCGTTCGAAGGCCTCGTTGGCGAAGATGATCGGCTGGTGGGCGCCCGGCTCGTCGACCGCCTGGGCGATGATCACCAGGTCGTTCAGGCGCGCCACCGCGGCCGAGGTCAGGCGCAGCTCGGCGTTGAGCTCGTGCAGCTTGTCCTGCTTCGCTTCCAGCGATTCGGCGAAGCCGTGTACTTCGCCCAGGGTCTGCGACAGTCCCCTGAGCAGGGTGCCGCAGGTGATCGTGATGATCGCGCCCACGCACAGGTAGTTCAGGGTCACGATCAGCGAAGGCAGCAGGCTGCCGCCGACGAGGCCCTTGACCACCAGCTGGGCGTGGCCGGACAGCCCCAGGCCGAGGATGATGGCGGCGCTGAGGATGAGGCAGGCCAGCGCCTGGCGGGTGCCGAGCAGGATCACCGCCAGCACGGGCGGCGCCATGAGAAAGATCTGGCTGACGGCGCCCACGGTGACCATCAGGCCGATACCGACCATGAACATCACGGCGAGGAAATTGACGACACGTAGGGTGTAGGGCAGGCGGTCGTACCACCAGATCGCGAAAACCCAGGTCAGGGCGATCGAGTCCATGAGGGCGATCTCCCACATCCCCTGGGTCAGGGCCAGGGTGGCGCTGGGGACCGCGGCCACCGTGCCCAGCACGAGCACGGTCGACATCAGCGAGGCGAAGATCCGGAGGCGCCATTGCGCAATGTCGTAGAACTGTTTCATTCAGCGGGCCTGGTACGTATTGCTTTATGAAAAGTTACTTGCACGCACTACGTGTTGACTAAAGGAAAGATCATACCGTAACTACGGGTTCCTGTCATGCGACATGAGTAATGTGTTGTTTCTGGAGCGCCCGCTTGCGGGGCGGGCGAAATCGATGGTCAGGAGCTGTGGGCCAGGCCCAGGTTGCGGTTGGCCGGGACGGCGACGTCCATCAGTTTCGGGCGCGGCAGGTTCAACCCCGCCATCAGGGCGATGAAGTCAGGGCGCGAGCGCCCGGCCAGGCGCGCGTTGTGGCGCTTCTCCCAGCCGATCGACGACAGCGACTGGCCCTTGTAGTCGTGGCCCGGCCAGACCCGCGTGGCGTCGTCCAGCGTGAAGAGCTTGAGCGTGACGCTGTCGTACAGCGCGCCGGCGCTGCCGCCCTGGAAATCGGTGCGCCCGCAGCCATCCACCAGCAGGGTGTCGCCGGTGAACAGGTTGCCGCGCCACAGATAGCACATGCTGCCCGCCGTGTGGCCGGGCGTATGGATCACCGCGATGTGTTCGCGCTGCCCGAAGCGCAGCAGGTCGCCGTCCTCGAACTGCACCTGGGCCGGCCCGATGCCGCAGCCGCTCGGCACGCAGGCCGCGGCGCCGGTCAGGGCGCGCAGCTTGCCGGCCGAGGTGACGTGGTCGGCGTGGGCATGGGTTTCCAGCACGTGGGTGAGCGTAAGGCCGAGGCGCTCGATGTGGCCCAGGTCGCGCTGCCAATGGCGGTCGACCGGGTCGATGATCACCGCGTCGCGGTTGTCCGGCGAGGCCAGGATATAGGTGTAGGTGGACGACTCGGCGTCGAACAGCTGGATCGGTGTGGCTTGCATGTGCTCTCCTGGATGCGCGCTGTTGTACCACAGGCGCGTCCGCGGGGGAAGGAGGGACGGGGCTTTAGCGCCCCAGCGCCCCCAGCTTGTCGCGCAGGCTCGCCTCCGAGAGCTCGCCCGGATGCCTCGAATGCAGCATCCCGCGCGCATCGTAGAACAGCGTGGTCGGATAGCCGGGCGAGCCGGTACGCCTTGAGAGCTGCGCGGCCGGGTCGATCACCACGTTTGCCATCTTCAAGCCCTGGGCCGACAGGTACTGCCTGACGGTGGCGGCCGACTCGCCCTGGTTGACGAAGACGAAGGCCACGCCCGGATTGGCCTGCTGCGCGGCGCTCAGCGCCGGCATCTCGCGCCGGCAGGGCGGGCACCAGGTGGCCCACAGGTTGACCACCAGCGGCTTGCCCGCATAGCTGCGCAGCGCGACTTCGCTGCCATCCAGGCGCCGCACCATCAGGTCCGGCAAGGGCGCCTGCGGCGCCGCCGTGGCCCGGATGGCCAGGGTGCCGCCCAGCCAGACGGCGCCGCCCAGCAGGGTCGCCAGCAGCAGCGGACGGCGCAGATGCGCGTGGCGGCGGGTGAGTTCGGCGGCGATGGCGCAGGCCACGATCAGGCCGACGTTGCGGTCGAATCCGCCGTCGCGGATGTCGAGGACGGACCAGGGACTGGCCAGGAACAGGTCGTGGTGGCGCAGCACGAACACCGCGCGCGCCGCAAGGAAGCCGCCGATGATCATCTTCCACAGCAGCGGGCCGGCGTCCTGGCCATGGCGGCGGCGATACCATTCGGCGGCGCCGTTGGCCGCCAGGATCGCCGCCAGTACCAGCAGGGTGGCGACGGGAAGTACGGCCGGTCCGAGTTTGACGACGTCCACCGCAGTGCTCCCGCTGTTGAGTTGGCAGGAGCTTAGCGCAGAAGACTTAGCAGAGGATTAATCCAGCGCGGGTTCCGGGGCTGCCTGCGGCGGCTCGCGGCGCGACACCATGATGCGGTCGATGCGGTTGCCGTCCATGTCCATGACCTCGAAGCGGAAGCTGTCCCAGTCGACGACCTCGGCCGCCTTCGGGATGTAGCCGAGCTGGTAGAGCAGGAAGCCGGCCAGCGTGTGGTAGGCGCCGCTGTCTTCGCCCGGGAAGGCGGCGTTGGTCGCCAGCAGGTCGCGGAAGCGGTCGAGCGCCACGCCGCCGTCGAGCAGCCAGCTGCCGTCCTGGCGCTGCACCGCGTCGGCATCGTGCTCCTCGCCGCCCACCGCCACGTCGCCCACCAGCGCGCTCATGATGTCGGAGAGCGTCACCATGCCCTGGATGTCGCCGTATTCGTCGACGATCAGGGCCAGTTCGGCGCGGTTCTTCTTGAACATCTCGAGCAGCACCATGGCGCCCACGGTTTCCGGCACGTAGAGCAGCTCCTGCACCGCGCCGTCGATGTCGATCGCCTCGATCGAGCCGACCCGCACGGCCTGCGCGAGCAGGTCGCGCGCCAGCACATAGCCGAGGATGTGCGAGCGGTCGCCGCGGCAGACCGGGAAACGGCTGTAGGGCTGGGACACGATCGTCTGCAGGTTGGCGGCGCGGTCGTCTTCCAGGTCGAGGATCACCAGGTCCACCCGCGGCGTCATCAGGGATTTCAGGTGCTGGTCGTCCAGGCGCAGGGCGCGCGAGACGATGTCGTATTCGGTCTTCTCGAACACGCCGGTATCGGCGCCTTCCTTGATGATGCCGGCGATGTCTTCCTCGGTCGGCGCTTCTTCCCTGGCTTCGTGGATGCCGAGCAGGCGCACGATGGCATTGGTGCTCACGGCCAGGAATTTCACGAACGGCGACATCAGCACCGACAGCAGCCGCAGGGGTTCGGCGATCAGGGTGGCCACCATTTCCGGATAGGCCATGGCGATGCGCTTGGGGACCAGCTCCCCAAAAATGATCGAGGCCACCGTGATCGAGATGACCACCACGCCGAGCGCGACTTCTCGCGCGTACGGCGCCAGCGCCGGGACGGTCTCGATGTGGGGCGACAGGTGGCTGACCAGCGAGGCCTCGCCGAAGGCGCCGTTGAAAATGCTGATCAATGTGATCCCGACCTGCACGGTGGAGAGGAAGTGGCTCGGGTCGTCGGCCAGGCCGAGCGCGATGCGCGCCCCGCGGCTGCCGTCTTCGGCGCGCCGTTCCAGGCGTATGCGCTTGGCCGACACCAGCGCCAACTCGCTCATGGCGAACACCCCGTTCAGGAGAATCAGGACGGAGATGATCAGTATGTCGGTCAACACTGGCGCGCAGGCCTTTCGCGGGCAATCCGGGCCGTGTCCGGGCGCGCTGGGGTTGCGCAGGGCACATCATAACGTGCGCGAGGCCATGTGTGCCGCACAAACATGACAAATGAATAATTTGCTGTCAAAAGCCGCTTGGGGGCTTCACTGGAATCATGGCAAGCTCAAGTCCAGACTGAGCTTGCTGATCATGAAGAAGGTGACCAGTCCCAGGCCCAGGAGCGACAGCATGAAGACCGCGGCCGCCTTGCCGGCCGCACGCAGCACCGCGCGCTTCTCCTGTTCCCGATCCTGCTGCTTCTTCCCTTGATCGTAATGCCACTTGATGGCGAAGAACATGCCCGTGCCTAAGGCGAGCGCCTTGAACGTGCCGGCGGCGATAGGGAACCAATCCATGATGTTGAGTACTTCCAGGCGATTTGCCAATTGAGGGACGAGAACGGCCAGTTCCGGGGCATTCTACTGAAAAGCGATATGCAAGCATCAGGACATAATGTCCTAGTTGTATACTCTGCAAGATCACGATTCGCCGATGGGTCCGCAATCAGCGGTGGAATCGACCGGTGAACACCATTCAGACACTGAAGGATGCACTTCCCATGAATCACGCCTTGACGATTTCCGTGCCTCGCCTTCAGACAGACCGGCTGACGCTCCGGGAATACCGCGTCGAAGACTTCGAATTATTTGCAGATCATCTGTCGAATGCTGAAAGCTCGGCGCATCTGGGCTCGGCAGACCGTCAGAGCGCCTGGCGCATCTTCAACTCGCATGCTGGACTATGGCTCCTGAGCCGGGCTGGCTGGTGGTCGATTGAGGACCGGCTGACAGGTCAGCTGGTTGGCAGCGTCGGGGCGTTCTTCCGCTGCGACTCCACGGTGATGGAGATGGGATGGAATACCTATCGGGCATTCTGGGGAAAAGGAATTGCGAACGAAGCGGCGGCGGCAGTCCTGAAGCATGCGTTCGAGGTGCGGCGCGAGCCGAAGGTTCGGGCACTGATCGCGCCCGGCAATGAATCGTCGCGGCGTGTCGCCGAGCGCCTGGGAATGACCTACGAAATGAAAACTGAGCTCAACGGCAAGGAAATCGACAGTTACATGCGCGAGCCTGCCTGACGTCGACGACCGTCCGGACGCAATGGTGTCGTGCCCGATACCCGCACCCGGCGCGTCAAGGCTCGAGCCGGAAATTCTTGCGGATGCCGGCCCAGCACTGCTGGTAATCGGCCTGGCGCTGCGATGATGCGAGCGCATACGGCGTCGGCACGATCACGTTGCGGGTCTCGAACATGAAGGCCATGGTGTCCTTGACCTTGTGCGGCTGCGTGGTGTCGCCGTTCGTGGCCTTCTCGAAAGTGGCGGCGTCCGGCCCGTGCCCGCTCATGCAGTTGTGCAGGCTGGCGCCACCCGGGTTGAAGCCGTCGGCCTTGGCGTCGTAGGCGCCGTGGATCAGGCCCATGAATTCGCTGGCCACGTTGCGGTGGAACCAGGGCGGGCGGAAGGTGTCTTCGCCGGCCAGCCAGCGCGGCGGGAAGATCACGAAGTCCAGCGTCGACACGCCCGGGGTGTCGCTGGGCGCGTGCAGCACCAGGAAGATCGAGGGGTCCGGGTGGTCGTAGCTGATCGAGCCGATGGTATTGAAGTGGCGCAGGTCGTATTTATAGGGCGCGTAGTTGCCGTGCCAGGCGACGACGTCCAGCGGCGAGTGCTTGAGATCCGCGCGCCACAGGCCGCCGCAGAACTTGGCCACCAGTTCGAATTCGCCCTCCACGTCTTCGTAGCGGGCGACCGGCGCGAGGAAGTCGCGCGGGTTGGCCAGGCCGTTCGAGCCGATCGGGCCCATGTCGGGCAGCTGCAGGAGCGCGCCGAAGTTCTCGCAGATGTAGCCGCGCGCCTGGCCGTCGGGCAGGTCGACCTTGAAGCGTACGCCGCGCGGGATCACGGCGATTTCCTGCGGTTCGACCTCGAGCAATCCGAGCTCGGTATGGATGGCCAGGCGCCCGAGTTGCGGCACGATGAGCAGCTCGCCGTCGGCGCTGTAGAAATAGCGGCCTTCCATCGATTTGTTGGCGGCGTACAGGTGGATCGCGCAGCCGCTCATGGCTTCGGGCGAGCCGTTGCCGGCCATGGTGACCCAGCCTTCGATGAAATCGGTGGGCGCGCCGGGCATCGGCAGGGGGCTCCAGCGCAGCTGGTCGGGCGGCGCCGGGGTGTCGAAGCGGCTCACGATGCGGCCGGCCTCCATGGCCTGGAAGGCGCCGTGGACGGCGGCCGGGCGGATCCGGTACAGCCAGGAGCGGCGGTTGTGGCTGCGCGGCGCGGTGAAGGCGGTGCCGGAGATCTGCTCGGCGTACAGGCCATAGGCGACGCGCTGCGGCGAGTTGCGGTGCTGCGGCAGGGCCCCGGGCAGGGCCTCGGTCGCGAACTCGTTGCCGAAGCCTGACTGGTAGCCTGGGGTCTGGCTCATGCTGGAATCTCCTGGAATGCGTGGTAATGAGGTAACGCGGGCTACTGTAGAAGAATTCACTATACTTTACGAGATGAATAGCGAAATGTAGACTATTCACAGACTAAATACTGCTATTCCTGCGCGAGTCCCGCACCCACAATGCACGCCATGACGCCATGACGCCATGATCGAACCGCACGCCATCGACCTGAACCTGCTCTCGGTGTTCCAGGAAGTCTACCGGGAGCGCCAGATTTCCGCGGCCGCCAGGCGGCTGGGCCTGTCCCAGTCGGCGGTGAGCAATGCGCTGGCGCGGCTGCGGCGCGCCTTTGGGGACGAGCTGTTCGTGCGCACCGCCACCGGCATGCAGCCGACGCCGCTGGCAACACAGATGGCCGAGCCGATCGGGGTGGCGATGGCGCAGGTGGCGCTGGCCCTGAACCAGCGCAGCCGCTTCGATCCGGCCACCAGCAGCAGGCGCTTCGTGCTGGCGATGACGGACGTGGGCGAGATTTATTTCATGCCGGCCTTGATCGAACGCTGCCGCGTGCTGGCGCCGCTGGTGGAAATCAGCTCGGTGCGCGCGGGGGCGGCGGCACTGAAAGAAGACATGGAAGGCGGGCGGGTCGACCTGGCGATCGGCCCCTTCGAGGAGATTTCGGAAGCGCTCTACCAGCGCCAGCTGTTTCGCCAGCCCTATGTGACGATGTTCCGCAAGGGCCATCCGCTGGGCAAGGGCGCAATGACCCTGGAGCGGTTCGTGCGCGCCGAGCATGTGCTGGTGGCGTCGAGCGAAGGGCCGTACGAGCGCATCAACGCGCTGCTCGAGCGCGCCGGCGTGGGGCCTTCGGTGCGCTTCCGGGTACCGCATTTCACCGCGGTGCCCTATATCGTGGGCAGCAGTGACCTGGTGGTGACGGTGCCGCAGAAGCTGGCCGAGCGCGCCGCGGCCCCCTTCGGGCTGGAGTGGATGGTGCCGCCGCTCGAATTGCCGCCGCTGCAGACCAATGTGTTCTGGCACCGGCGCTACAGCCAGGACCCGGGCAACCAGTGGCTGCGTGGCCTGCTGGCGGAAGTATTTGCAGAATAGAGAACAAGCATGACCCGGCCGCACGAGACGGCGGCCGGCTTGATCAACGACATACAAGGAAACAACAATGGCAGACCTGTTTGAGAATCCCATGGGCCTGATGGGCTTCGAGTTCGTCGAGTTCGCGTCGCCGACGCCGGGCGTGCTGGAAGCGGTGTTCGCGCAGCTGGGCTTCACGAAAGTCGCGATGCACCGCTCGAAGCAAGTCACCTTGTACCGCCAGGGCGGCATCAACTTCATCATCAACAACGAGCCGAAGAGCTACGCCGCCTATTTCGCCGCCGAACACGGCCCCTCCGCCTGCGGCATGGCCTTCCGCGTGAAGGATGCGCACAAGGCCTACGCGCGCGCGCTGGAACTGGGCGCCCAGGCGGTCGAGATCCCGACCGGCCCGATGGAACTGCGCCTGCCGGCCATCAAGGGCATCGGCGGCGCGCCGCTCTACCTGATCGACCGCTTCGAAGACGGCAAGTCGATCTATGACATCGATTTCGAATTCATCGACGGCGTCGACCGCCACCCCGTGGGCCACGGCCTGTCGATCATCGACCACCTGACCCACAACGTCTACCGCGGCCGCATGGCCTTCTGGGCCAACTTCTACGAGAAGCTGTTCAACTTCCGCGAGATCCGCTACTTCGACATCAAGGGCGAGTACACCGGCCTGACCTCGAAGGCGATGACGGCGCCAGACGGCATGATCCGCATCCCGCTGAACGAAGAAGGCAAGGCGGGCGGCGGCCAGATCGAGGAATTCCTGATGCAGTTCAACGGCGAAGGCATCCAGCACATCGCGCTGCTGTCGGACGACCTGATGAAGACCGTCGATTCGCTGCGCGCCGCCGGCGTGCCGCTGATGGCCGCGCCGCCGGAAACCTATTACGAGATGCTGGAAGGCCGCATTCCGGGCCACGGCGAGAACGCCGACGAACTCAAATCGCGCGGCCTGCTGCTCGACGGCAGCGTCACGGACGGCAAGCCGCGCCTGCTGCTGCAGATCTTCTCGACCACCCAGCTGGGACCGGTGTTCTTCGAGTTCATCCAGCGCAAGGGCGACGACGGTTTCGGCGAGGGCAATTTCAAGGCGCTGTTCGAGTCGATCGAGCGCGACCAGGTGCGGCGTGGGGCGATCGCGGGGGCGCAAGCGTAAGCTGTAGGCGTTTCACCGAAGGTCAACTTGGGGCGAACAATGCCAGTGGCATTGCTCGCGCCTTCGCCGGGGCCCAATTCCCCACCACACCCCCGCAACTTCATTTTTGCTATCCTGAGCGCTTCCCCAAGGAGCGCCCATGCTGCCCGCATTCACCATCCTCCTGCTGTTCCAGTGCCTCGGCGAAGGCATCGTCTTCATGCTCGGCCTCCCGCTGCCCGGCCCCGTGGCCGGCATGCTGCTCCTGATGGCGGCGCTGGTCGCGTATCCACCCTTGCTCGAGACGGTGGAGCAGGGCGCCAACACCCTGCTCGCGCACCTGTCGCTGCTCTTCATTCCGGCCGGCGTGGGCATCGTCGCCACCGCCGCCAGCGGCAGCGGGCACTGGTTCGCGATCCTCGCCGCGCTGGTCGCCAGCACGGTGCTGGCCCTCGGCGTCACCGGCCTGCTGCTGCGCGGCCTGGACGGCGCGAAGGAACACGATGCCTGAATTCGCGGGCCTGAGCCACTTCTGGGTCTATCTCTCCGCTTCGCCGCTGCTGGGCCTGACCATGACGCTGTGCGCCTACCTGGCCGCGCAGCGCGTCTTTGCCTTTTTTGGGGGCTCGCCCCTGGCCAACCCGGTGGCGATCGCGATCGCCCTGATCGCGCTGGTGCTGTGGGGCTCGGGCATGTCCTACGGCCGTTATTTTGCCGGCGCCCAGTTCGTGCACTTCCTGCTGGGACCCGCGACGGTGGCGCTGGCGGTGCCGCTGGTGCGCCAGCTGCCGCGGCTGCGGCGCGCCTTCCTGCCGCTCGCCTGCGCGCTGGTCGCCGGCTGCGTGACGGCCATCGTGTCGGCGGTGGCGATCGCCGTGCTGCTCGGCGCCACGCCGGAGCTGGCGGCCACGCTCGGACCGAAGTCGGCCACCTCGCCGATCGCGATGGCGGTGTCCGAGCGCCTCGGCGGCATTCCGGCGCTCACGGCCGCCCTGGTGATCGGCACCGGCATCTTTGGCGCCATCGTCGCGCGCTATGTGTTCGACGCCTTGCGCATCACCTCGCCCGCGGCCTGCGGCTTCGCGCTGGGCCTGGCCGCCCATGGCGTGGGCACGGCGCGCGCCTTCCAGGTCAGTGCCGAGATGGGGGCATTTGCCGGACTGGCGATGGGATTGAATGGCGCCATGACGGCGTTGCTGGCGCCGTGGCTGGCGCCGCTGGTGATGCGCTGGCTGGCGTGACAGGTGCTGGCGGAGCGTCGCGGCGATGCAAAAGCTGCTTGGACGCGCGGGCAGCGCACGCGGTACGGCATGGCGCCGTATCGGGTGGAGCTGCCCACCCTACGGTGAGCGAGCAGCCCGGTAATCAGCAGCGCATTCGGCGCGTCAGGCTGGGTTGGATTTCCAGGACTTCTTCGGGCCAAATGCCTTGGCCGCGAACACGGCGCTGGCCAGGCCGACCAGCAGGGCGGTGCCGCTGCCGGCGAAGCCGACGGCATGGTTCTTGGCCAGCTTGCCGGCCTTCGGGCCCGCCAGCTGCAAGCGGCGCTGGGTCATCTGGGCGCCCAGCCCGGACAGCGCTTCCTTGCTCAGCATCGCTTCGGCATGCGGCAGCAGCGTGGTTTCCTCGTCGGCCACGTGGTGCATCACGTCGCGCATCAATTCCATGACGAGCTTGTCGTGGCGCGGATCGGAGCCGCTGGTGCGGCGCAGCTCGGCGATGAGGCGGCGCATCTCGTCGTGCTCGGGCTCGGCCTTGTGCACGAAGGGCTCGCCGGCGTCGCGCTGGCGCATGACTGGATAGAAGATTTCTTCTTCCAGCGTGGCGTGAATCTCGAGGGCGTCGCAGATGGTGTCGGCCAGGGCTTTCTTGACGCTCGGGCGCTTGTCCTTCTGGTACTGGTGGAAGGTGGCCATGACGTGCGAATGGTCGAAGCGGATCATGTTGATGATCGTCGGGCTCAGCTTATTAAGAGAAAACATTGTCGATCTCCTGTGGTCAGTCAACCAACATGGTAGTGCCCGGGCGCCCGACTTTACTGTAGGCGCGCGCGCCGTACCGGCGTCGGTGCAGGTCGCATGCGGCGGCCTGCTCGGGCGCACAGTCAAGATTTCTCGACCGACATTATCTTTACGTTTATTAACAGGATGTCACTCCAGTCCTACAGCCGCACGCGCCGACCCCTGATTACCTCGACCACGCATGCCTGCCAAGATGGATCATCCGGCTGCCGACCCCGGCGGCGGCCACGTGTTCAATCCACGGAGGACCAAGTTCATGTTTGCACATAACAAGCGTCTGCAATATACGGTCCGCGTCAGCGGCCCCAATCCAGGGCTGGCCAACCTGATGCTCGAGCAGTTCGGCGGACCGCAGGGCGAACTCGCCGCGGCGATGCGCTACTTCACCCAGGCCGTCTCCGAAGACGATCCGGGCCGCAAGGACATGCTGTTCGACATCGCCACCGAAGAGCTGAGCCACCTCGAAATCATCGGGCACATCGTCGCCATGCTCAACAAGGGCGCCAAGGGCCGCCTGTCCGAAGCGGTCGACAGCGAAGCCGAGATGTACAAGTCGATCACCGGCGCCGGCAACGACAGCCACATCACCCAGGTGCTGTACGGTGCCGGGACTCCGCTGACGAACTCGGCCGGCGTGCCATGGACGGCCGCCTACATCGACTCGATCACCGAGCCGACCGCCGACCTGCGTTCGAACATCGCGGCCGAAGCGCGCGCCAAGATCGTCTACGAGCGCCTGATCGCGCTCACCGACGACCCGGGCGTGAAAGAGGCGCTGGGCTTCCTCATGACGCGCGAAGTGGCGCACCAGAAGTCGTTCGAGAAGGCGCTGTACGCCATCGAGCCGAATTTCCCTCCGGGCAAAATGCCGGCCGATCCGCGCTTTGCCGGCGTCTACTACAACATGTCCCAGGGTCCGGGCGAGACCCGCGGCCCGTGGAACCAGGGCGCCGACTGGGACTTCGTCACCGACCGCGAGAAGCAGCAGGCGGTCGACGGCGGCTCGGGCGAGGCCGAGGTGGCCCTGCCGAGCGGCGACATCGACATCCTCAAGCAGATGGCGCTGCGCACCATGTCCGATCCGATGTCCTCGCCGCGCACCGGCGCCGAACTCGGTATGAGCATGCAGTCCGCCGCTGGTGGTACGATGGCTGGAACATCGGACAATGCCACGGGCAAACCGACGAAAGCAATGAAGAAGTAAGCCAGCGCCGCGCGGCATGGAGCGACAGCGCCGCCGCGCGGCCTTTTTCACGGGCATTGCATGAATTTTCGTACAGAGCACGCACACGGCAACAAGCTGTTTTCCGCACGCGCTTTCCTGCGCGCGCTGACCTTCCGCCACGTCGTCGGTTTCCTCGTTTGCGGCGTCGGCTGCGCCCTCCTGCTCGGCAGCATGGTCGAGCAGCTCATGACCGCCAATCCCAAGATGCACCGCGCACTGATCGGCGGCGCGACCGCCGCCGCCGCCACTGCGCTGGGCACCCTGCCGGTCTTGCTCGCACAGAATTTCTCGAAACGCACGTACGACTGCTTCCTCGGTTTCGGCGCCGGCGTCATGCTGGGCGCGACCGCGTTTTCGCTGATCATCCCGGCACTGGCCGCGGCCAAGTCGGCCGGCGCCGGCAACTGGGAGGCCAGCCTGATGGCCGGCGCCGGTATCATGGCCGGGGCCGGCGCGATCCTGCTGCTGGGCCGCGCGGTGCACGTCGAGGGCATCCTCGAACAGGGCGAAGAAGGCGTGTCGCTGCGCCGCGCCTGGCTGTTCGTCTGGGCGGTGGCGCTGCACAACCTGCCGGAAGGCCTGGCCATCGGCGTGGCCCATGCCGGCATCGACCTCGAAAAAGCGCATGCCCTGACCACCGGCATCTCGATCCAGGACGTGCCCGAAGGGCTGGTGGTGGCGCTCGCCCTGCGCACGGTCGGCTACGGCCGCCTGACGGCGGTGGGCCTGGGCGTGGCGTCCGGACTGATCGAGCCGGTCGCGGCGGCGTTCGGCGTGGCTCTGATCGGCATTGCCGCCGGCATGCTGCCCTTCGCCCTGGCGGCCGCGGGCGGCGCCATGCTGTTCGTGATCGTCAACGACGTGGTGCCCGAGTCGCGCCAGAGCGGCAACGGGACCTGGGCCAGTATCGCCCTCGTGTTCGGGTTCATCCTGATGACGGTGCTCGATACGGCACTGTCCTAGCGCCTGGCGGTTCCGAGGCTCAGGCGGCGGCCCGCCGGGGCAGCGAGCACTGGTGCGACATGAACAGATACACCAGGTACAACACCGAGCGGCCGATGGTGTAGGCAAGCAGGCTTTCGTGCAGCGACAGCGGCGCGAGGAACACCAGCAGGGTCATCGCGAACAGCACGACCTGCCACACCAGTTCCACTTTCTGTTTGCCCGCGATGAAGAAGACATAGCTCAGCGGGCTGGCAATGAAATTCAGGAAGCACAGCGGCGCCAGCAGGCGCGCCAGCTCGCCCGCCTGGCGCCAGGCGGCGCCGAAGACCCAGTCGAACAACTGGGGCGCAAACAGGAACAGCACCAGCGCCGGTCCCAGCGCCAGGCCCAGCAAGGCCTTGAAGGTCGCGCGGTAAATGTCGCGGCAATTGCCCACGGCCTCGAATTCGTGCACGGCTTCGCGCTTGAACACATCCAGGACCGAGACCGCGATCAGGGCGGTCGGTGCGCTGATCACGCGCTGGGCCAGCGCGAACAGGCCTGCGGCGAGGGCGCCATGGTGGATGCCGATCATGAACAGGGGCAATTGGCCGACCAGGGTGTTGAGCAGGCTCGAGGGCAAGGAAAAGCGCCAGAAGGCCTGGTGCTTGCGCAGGTAGCCGCGCTGTTCCAGGTCGAGTGCGAGTTTCAGGTCCGCCCTTGGGGGCGCCAGCAGCAGGCGCGCCGCCAGCAGGCCGCTGCCCAGGCCGATCAACTGGCCCGCCATCAGCGCGGTACTGTTCAGGCCGGCGTACAGCAGCAGCAGTTGCGCCAGTGCGATGGTGCCGGCCTGTAGCACCTTGGCTTTGGCGGCCTTGGCGAACAGGTTGTGCGAGGCTGCATAGGCCAGCGAAGTCTGCACGGTGGCGGTGAGCCAGGTGCCCAGGCCGATCGTGAGCAGCTCGAACCAGGACATCGCGCACACCACAGGCAGCCCGAGGGCGCGCGCGGCCAGCGCGAACACCGTCATCATGAGGGCCAGCAGGGTGGCCGAATAGGCGACCACGCCGAAACACAGGCGCTGCTGCTCCTTGCCGTGGTCCAACACCATGGCGGCTTCCAGGCGCAGCGTGGCGACGATCGAGGCCACCGCGATCACGCCCAGCCAGACGCTGAAGGCGCCCATTTCGGCCGGTGTGCACATGCGGGTGAGCAGCGGGGCGACCAGCAGCGGCACGGCCTGGGCGCCGGTCGACCCGGCCAGTACCGTGGCGACGTTTTTCCAGAAGCCCGACCGTGGCATGCTCATGAAGGCACCGTCCGCATATGCTTTCCGGCAAACATCACCGGCGCAAGCCCTGGGCGGCGGCAGCGCATCGCCGCGTCGTCTCCGTATTCGATGTCGTGGAAAGTTTGTGATGACGCATTAACAACCCGGACTGTTTGTGAGGACGCAAAGCCACGTCATCAGGCATGCGCGGCGCCGCTTGCTTCGGCGACATGGCCGCACGCGTAATCAGCCTTGTCAGGCTGCCACCACATGCTAGCGTGCGCTGCCGCGCGGCCTTTGTCCGGATCCAATGTGGCGTGTAAATTCGTGTAAATCCGTATGCTCGCCGGCTCCGGGGCGCAGCTCACGGCCTGCCCAGATGGCGCAGGAACCAGTCCCGGGCCAGATGCGCCACCTCCTCGAGTTTGCCCGCTTCTTCGAACAGGTGGGTGGCGCCGGGCACGATCGCCAGCTCCTTCTCGCAGCGCAAGGCGGCCAGTGCCGCGCGGTTCAGCGTGACGACCACGCCGTCGTCGCCGCCCACGATGAGCAGGGTGGGCGCCAGCACCGCCGCCAGCGCGTCCGGGCCAGCCAGGTCGGGACGGCCGCCGCGCGACACCACGGCGCCTATGCCGCCGCCGGCACGCGCGGCCAGCCGCAGCGCGGCGGCGGCGCCGGTGCTGGCGCCGAACAGGCCGAGCCGCAGGGATGCCGTGAGCGGCGCGGACGCCAGCCATGCGGCGCCGGCGTCCAGGCGATCGGTCAGCAGGCCGATGTCGAAGCGGCGTTCGGGGATGCCTTCTTCGGCGGGGGTAAGCAGGTCGAGCAGCAGGGTGCCGATGCCGGCCTCGCGCAAATGCGCGGCGACCTGGTTGTTACGTGGACTGAAGCGGCTGCTGCCGCTGCCATGGGCGAACAGGACAAGGCCGGTGGGCATCGGCGGCAGCTCGAGCATGCCTTCCATCACGGCGGCTTCTGCCGCGATCCTGACCAGGGAATGGTGCGTCATGGCATTCACCTCGGAGCGAATGTGGATTTGACTGCGCAGGGAGGGGAAAATTCGGGGAAAAATGCGGGGAATGCGTGGGTGGAGCGGTGAAGCACCGCGGGGCGGGCGGCAGCGCCGTCCACCCCACGGGTATTGCGGGACGATTAGTCCTTGATCTCGAGCTTCCGGTTCAGGCTCAGCGCCGCCAGCGAGCCGACCGCACCCGACAGCAAATACAGGCTCACATAGCCCAGGCCATAGTGCGCCGACAGGCCCAGGGCGACCAGCGGAGCGAAGGCCGCGCCGACCAGCCAGGCCAGGTCGGAGGTGAGGGCCGCGCCGGTGTAGCGGTATTGCTGCTTGAAGTTCGAGGTCACGGCGCCGGCAGCCTGGCCGTACGACAGGCCCAGCAGCGTGAAGCCGACCAGGATGAAGATGTTCTGGCCGGTTTCGCCGCCATCCATCAGGCTCGGCACGAAGGCCGAAAACAGCGCGATCAGCGCCGCCAGCGTGCCCAGGGTGGTGCGGCGGCCGACCTTGTCGGCGATATAGCCGGATGCCAGGATGGCCAGCGCGGCCAGCACGGCGCCCCACATCTGGATATGCAGGAACTCGTTCATCGGACGGGTGTCGTAGAGCTGGATCCAGGACAGCGGGAACACGGTGACCAGGTGGAACAGCGCATAGCTGGCCAGGGCGGCGAGGGCGCCGATGGCGATGTTGCTGCCTTGCGACTTGACCAGCTCGCCGACCGGCGCCGGATCGAGTTCATGGGAATCGAGCAGGCGCGAGTATTCGCTGGTGGACACCAGGCGCAATCTAGCGAACAGCGCGACCACGTTGATCATGAAGGCGCAGAAGAAGGGATAGCGCCAGCCCCAGACCAGGAAATCGTCCTGCGACAGGTTGGTGAGCAGGAAGGCGAACAGGCCGGCGGCGATCAGGAAGCCGATCGGGGCGGCGAGCTGGCCCAGCATGGCGTACCAGCCGCGCTTGTGCTCGGGGGCCGACAGCGCCAGCAGCGAAGGCAGTCCGTCCCAGGAACCGCCCTGGGCCACGCCCTGGCCGATGCGCATGAGCGACAGCACCACGATCGACGCCGCGCCGATCTGGCCGTAGGTCGGGATGAACGCAATAACAACAGTGCAGGTGCCCATGAGGAAGAGGGCAATGGTCAGCTTGATCTCGCGGCTATAGCGCTTCTGGATCTCCATGAACAGGATGGTGCCGATCGGGCGCGCGATGAATGCGAACGCGAAAACCGTAAATGAGTATAGTGTGGCATCGAGCCGGTCAGCCCACGGGAAAAACACCGCCGGGAAAACCAGCACCGACGCGATGGCGTAGACGAAGAATTCGAAATATTCCGAGGCCCGGCCAATGACCACGCCGACCGCGATGTCGGCCGGGTGGATTTCACCGTCCCGGGCATTGATGTTGCGGGCACCGCTGGTGGGGTGGCTGATGGGAGCGGCGCCTGCGCCGCCGTACTGGGTCGAGCTTTGCATATCTTCTCCTGATTCCTGAATCTGATTCTTTGTTCTTGTTGCTGATCTCTACCCGGCCCGAGGGGTCAATATTTACCGCAATGCATTTATTGCAATACGGCAAGGGTGGGACAAAGTGTCCAATGGTTCCCGTAGGCCGTTGGCAGTACAGTAGCATGTTCTTATTCCCATGTAACGTTAGATACCTAGCATGATTCCTAAAATTGTCCGCCGCGGACTCCCATTACTCCTGCTCGCAGTGCTGTCCGGCTGCAACACAGTCGTAATGAATCCCAACGGCGATATTGCAAGACAGCAGGCCGACCTGATCACGGTCTCGGTCCTCCTGATGCTGATCATCGTCGTCCCGGTGATGATCCTTATTGTTCTGTTCGCCTGGCGCTACCGCAAGAACGCGGGCGCCAAGTACGAACCCGACTGGGACCACTCGACCAAGCTCGAGCTGGTGATCTGGGGCGCGCCGCTCCTGATCATCATCGTGCTGGGCCTGATCACCTGGGTCTCGACCCACAAGCTCGACCCTTATCGTCCGCTCGACCGCATCGACGCCAACCGTCCGATCGCCGCGTCGACCAAGCCGATCGAGGTGCAGGTGGTGGCGCTCGACTGGAAATGGCTGTTCATTTATCCGGAGCAGGGCATCGCCTCGGTCAACGAGCTGGTCACGCCGATCGACACCCCGATCCGCTTCAAGATCACTGCCTCGACCGTGATGAACGCCTTCTACATCCCGACCCTGGCCGGCATGATCTACGCGATGCCGAGCATGGAGACCACCCTCAACGCCGTGCTGAACAAGACCGGCGACTACGAAGGCCGGTCGACCAATTTCAGCGGCGAAGGCTTCTCGCACATGAAGTTCGCCTACAAGGGCGTGACCGCCGGCGAGTTCGACGCCTGGGTCGCGAAAATGAAGGCCACGCCGGGCGCGCTGGACCGCGCCGGCTACATCGAGCTCGAGAAACCGACCTCGCGCGAACCGGTGCGCCATTACGGTTCGGTCGAGCCGGCCCTGTTCAACCGCGTCCTGAACCGTTGCGTGGCCGACGGCGCCGTCTGCATGAACCAGCAGATGGCGGACGACCACAAGCGCGCCCAGGTCGCCGCCGCGATCAAGCAGCTGCCGAAATCGGGCGCCGCCCAGATGGCGGAAGCGGAAGTCTGCGTCACGCCGGTTGCCGGCAGCGCTCCTAACACTATTGTGAAAAAGTAATCATGCAAGACTCATTCGACCTGACGAAGCTTATCTTCGGCCGGCTCAGCTGGGATGCAATTCCCTTCCATGAGCCGATCCTGCTGGCGACCTTCGCCGGCGTGATCGTGGGTGGCCTGGGCCTGGTGGCCCTGATCACCTACTTCCGCCAGTGGAGCGGCCTGTGGAACAACTGGATCACCAGTATCGACCACAAGAAAATCGGCATCATGTACATGATCCTGGGCCTGGTGATGTTCCTGCGCGGCTTCGCCGATGCGCTGATGATGCGCGCGCAGCAGGCGTTCGCCTTCGGTTCCAACCACGGCTTCCTGCCGCCGGACCACTACGACCAGATCTTCACCGCCCACGGCGTGATCATGATCTTCTTCGTGGCGATGCCGTTCGTGACGGGCCTGATGAACTACGTGGTGCCGCTGCAGATCGGCGCGCGCGACGTGGCTTTCCCGTTCCTGAACAACTTCTCGTTCTGGATGACCACCATGGGCGCCGTGCTCGTGATGGCCTCGCTGTTCGTGGGTGAATTCGCGCGTACCGGCTGGCTGGCCTATCCGCCGCTGTCGGGCATCCTCGCCAGCCCCGGCGTGGGCGTGGACTACTACATCTGGTCGCTGCAGATCGCCGGCGTCGGCACGCTGCTGTCCGGCGTGAACCTGATCGTCACCATCGTCAAGATGCGCGCACCGGGCATGGGCCTGATGAAGATGCCTGTCTTCGTCTGGACCTCGCTGTGCACCAACATCCTGATCGTGATGTCCTTCCCGATCCTGACCGCCGTGCTGGCCATGCTGGGCATGGACCGCCTGTTCGACACCAACTTCTTCACGAACGACAAGGGCGGCAACGCCATGATGTACGTGAACCTGATCTGGATCTGGGGCCACCCCGAGGTCTACATCCTGGTGCTGCCGGCCTTCGGCATCTTCTCGGAAGTCGTCTCGACCTTCTGCGGCAAGCGCCTGTTCGGCTATACCTCGATGGTGTACGCCACCGTCGTGATCATGATCCTGTCCTACCTGGTGTGGCTGCACCACTTCTTCACCATGGGTTCGGGCGCCAGCGTCAACTCGTTCTTCGGCATCACGACGATGATCATCTCGATCCCGACCGGCGCGAAGATCTTCAACTGGCTGTTCACGATGTACCGCGGCCGTATCCGCTTCGAGCTGCCGATGATGTGGACCGTGTCCTTCATGCTGACCTTCACCATCGGCGGCATGACCGGCGTGATGCTGGCCATTCCAGCGGCCGACTTCGTGCTGCACAACTCGCTGTTCCTGATCGCCCACTTCCACAACGTGATCATCGGCGGCGTGCTGTTCGGCCTGTTCGCCGGCTTCAACTACTGGGCGCCGAAGATGTTCGGCGTGAAGCTGAACCAGTTCTGGGGCAAGGTCTCGTTCTGGCTGTGGTCGATCGGCTTCTGGGTCGCCTTCACCCCGCCGTACATCCTGGGCTTCATGGGCGTGACCCGCCGCGTGAGCCACTTCGAAGATCCGTCGATCCAGTGGCTGTTCCAGATCTCCTTCTTCGGCACCCTGATGATCGCCGGCGGTATCGGCGCACTGCTGCTGCAGATCTTCTTCACCTGGAAAGACCGCGTCAAGCTGCGCGACGTCACCGGCGATCCATGGGACGGCCGTACGCTGGAATGGGCGACCACCTCGCCGCCGGCCGACTACAACTTCGCGTTCACGCCGGTCGTGCACGACAACGACACCTTCGCCGACATGAAGAAGAACGGCTACCAGCGTCCATTGAAGGACTATGTGGCGATCCACATGCCGAGCAACACCTGGGCCGGTTTCGTGATCTCCGCGCTGGCCATGGTGGTGGGCTTCGCCGTCATCTGGCACATGTGGCTGCTGACCGCGGTGTCCTTCGTCGCCATGATGGCCGCGATCATCGTCCACACCTTCAACTACAAGCGCGATTACTACATCTCGGCCGAGCAAGTGACCCGTACCGAGGAAGCGCATACCCGTCTGCTGGAAAGCCATGTCTGAAATTAAAGCCACTATGAACGCCGGCGCGCTGAGCGCCGACGAGGTGACCGCGCGCTACCTGGTGCGCGAGCACCACCCGGAAAACGGCACCCTGCTGGGTTTCTGGATCTACCTGATGAGCGATTGCCTCATCTTCGCGTCCCTGTTCGCCACCTATGCGGTGCTGGGCCGTAACTACGCCGGCGGTCCGTCCGGCGCCGAACTGTTCGACCTGTCGCTGATCGCGGTGAACACCGCCTTCCTGTTGATGTCGTCGATCACCTTCGGCTTCGCGATGATCTCGGCGCAGGCGAAAAACGTCGGCAAGACCATCCTGTGGATGGGCGTGACCGGCCTGCTCGGCCTGGCCTTCCTGTCGCTCGAGATCTACGAGTTCTACCACCTGATCCACGAAGGCGCCGGCCCGTCGCGCAGCGGCTTCCTGACCGCCTTCTTCTCGCTGGTCGGCACCCACGGCCTGCACGTGCTGTTCGGCTTCGTGTGGCTGGTGACGCTGATGGTCCAGCTGAAAAAGCATGGTCTCACCGGCGAGAACTTCCGCCGCCTGCAGTGCCTGTCGCTGTTCTGGCACTTCCTGGACGTCGTCTGGATCGGCGTGTTTACCTTTGTCTACCTGCTGGGAGTGCTGCCATGAGCGTGCAACACCACGAACACGGCCACAACCACGATGGCCATGAAACCTATGTGACCCATTACAGCGCCAAGGATTACGCGATCGGCTTCGTGCTGTCGCTGATCCTGACCGCGATCCCGTTCTGGCTGGTGATGGGCAACGTGCTGCCGCCCAACACCACCCGCATCGTGATCCTGGCCTTCGCGGCGGTGCAGGTGGTGGTGCAGATGATCTACTTCCTTCACCTGAACTCGAAGTCCGAGGACGGCTGGAACATGATGGCGCTGATCCTGACCATCGTGCTGCTGGTGATCGTCATGTCCGGCTCCATCTGGGTCATGTACCACATGAACGCCAACATGATGCCGGCCATGGGCGGCGCCAGCGATACCACCCACGGCACCCACGACATGCCGTGATGCGGGACCCGCGCGGCCAGCCGGCAGGACCATCCTCGCACCCACCACGCAGCGCCATTGCGCGCCGCGTGGTGGGGGTGGTGACCCTGTTGCTGGCCGTGCTGTTTGCGGGTCTGGGAACCTGGCAGGTGATGCGCCTGCAATGGAAACTGGACCTGATCGCACGCGTCGACGCACGCGTGCATGCCCCGGCCGCCGCCGCACCTCCCGCGGCGCGCTGGGCGCAAGTGTCCAAGGCGGCCGACGAATACCGGCGCGTACGCCTGGCCGGGCACTACCTCTACCCATTCACCACCCCCGTGCAAGCCTTGAGTGAGCTGGGCGCGGGCTTCTGGCTGCTCACGCCGTTCTGCACGGAAGAGGGCCATATCGTCTTCATCAACCGCGGCTTCATTCCAGCCGCGGACAACAAACCGGGTACCTATGCGGCGCGGCGCGCCGGCGCCAATGCCTGCGCCGCCGCGGGCGAGCGGGTGGAAGTCACCGGCCTGCTGCGCATCAGCGAGCCTGGCGGCGGCTTCCTGCGCGAGAACGACCCGACCGGCAACCGCTGGTATTCGCGCGACGTGGCCTTGATCGCGCAGGCGCGCGGCCTGGCGAAGGTCGCACCGTATTTCGTCGACGCCGGCCGCGGCCAGGACCCGCCAGGGGCCCCCGAGCGGGCAGTGGGCGGGCTGACCGTGATCGCGTTCCAGAATAACCACCTCGTGTATGCGCTGACTTGGTATGCTCTGGCCGTGATGGTGATTGGTGCATGGTGGTGGGTACGCCGGCATGGCGCCGGCACCGACGACTGACGCATACACGGGCATCGATGCAATCCCCCCTCGATTTTTTTGCCAAGGCGGCGCGTTCCTCGCCCCAGGCGGCAGCGGCGAACGTGGAGTTCGCGGCCGGCCACAAGAACATGCTGCAGCTGATCGAGCTGCGCTGGATCGCCGTGATCGGGCAGATCACGACCATCGCCTCGGCCATCCTGATCTTCGGCGTCGACCTGCCGCTGGTGCACATGCTGCAGGTGCTGGCCTGCCTGATCGCCTTCAACGTCGCCAGCCACCTGCGCTGGCACGAACGCCGGCCGGTGTCGAACGGCGAAATGTTCATGGCCCTGCTGGTGGACGTGGCCAGCCTGACCGTGCTGCTCTACCTGTCCGGCGGCATCACCAATCCCTTCGCCTTCCTCTACCTGCTGCAGGTGATCCTGTCGGCCGTGCTGCTCGAGGTGTTCTGGACCTGGACCATCGTGGCGATCACGATCGGCTGCATGGCCGTCCTGGCGATGTACGCGCAGCCGCTGGCGCTGCCCTTCGACCATGCGCGCGGCATCTCGAGCCTCTACATCCAGGGCCTGCTGGTGTGCTTCGCGCTCGACGCGGCGCTGCTGGTGATGTTCATCTCGCGCATCTCCGACACGCTGCGCCAGAAGGCCGCGCAACTGGCGCTCCTGCGCCAGCACGCCGTGGAAGAAGAACACATCGTGCGTATGGGCCTGCTGGCCTCGGGCGCGGCGCACGAACTGGGCACGCCGCTGGCCACCGTCTCGGTGATCCTGGGCGACTGGAAGCGCATGCCGCAATTCCGCAACGACCCCGGCCTGCTGGAGGAAATCACCGAGATGCAGACCCAGCTCCAGCGCTGCAAGTCCATCGTCAGCGGCATCTTGCTCTCGGCCGGCGAAGCGCGCGGCGAATCGGCGGTGCGCACCACCGTCAAGAGCTTCCTCGACGGCCTGGTGGCGTCGTGGCAGGCGAGCCGCCAGGTGGGCAGCTTCCAGTACAATGACCGCATCCTCGAGGACCTGCCGGTAGCGTCGGACTCGGCGCTGAAGCAGACCATCGACAACCTGCTCGACAACGCGCTCGAAGCTTCGCCAGGCTGGGTCGGGTTAGAGGCCGGCATCGAGGATGGCGTGCTGTACCTGGTGGTGCAGGACCGCGGTCCCGGCTTTGCGCCGGAGATGCTCGGCCAGATCGGCAAGCCCTACCAGTCGACCAAGGCCCAGCCGGGCCACGGCCTGGGCCTGTTCCTGGCCGTGAACGTGGTGCGCAAACTGGGCGGCGCGGTGACGGCAGTGAACCGGGCGGAGGGCGGGGCGCAGGTGACGCTCACGCTGCCGCTGTCAAGCATCGAACTGGAAGAGGACCGCATTTGACCGCCACACCCGAGCGCCTGCTGCTCATCATCGAAGACGACGAGGCCTTCGCCCGCACCCTGAGCCGCTCCTTCGAGCGGCGCGGCTACACGGTGCTAGTCGCCCACGGCCTGGACGAAGCGACCGCGCTGATCGGCACGCATTCGCCCGGCTACGCCGTCGTCGACCTGAAACTCAAGGGCAACAGCTCGGGCCTGGCCTGCGTCCAGCTGCTGCACGAGCACGACCCGGACATGCTGATCGTCGTGCTCACCGGTTTTGCCAGCATCGCCACCGCGGTCGAGGCGATCAAGCTCGGCGCGGTGCAATACCTGGCCAAGCCATCGAACACCGACGACATCGAGGCCGCCTTCGGGCATGTGGCCGGCAACGCCGAAGTCGAGCTGACGGCGCGCTCGACCTCGATCAAGACGCTCGAATGGGAGCGCATCCACGCCGTGCTGGCCGAAACCGATTTCAACATCTCGGAAGCGGCGCGCCGGCTAGGACTGCATCGGCGCACGCTCGCGCGCAAGCTGGAAAAGCAGCGGGTCAAGTAATGCATCGCGCCTTCGTCCTCGGCTTCGTGCTGATGGCCGCCGCCTCCGGCGCGCAGGCGGCCGATCCGCTTGCGGCCGGACGCCTGGCCTTCAAGCGTTGCGCCAACTGCCATCAGGTCGGGCCGACCGCGCGCAGCAACTTCGGCCCCCAGCTCAACGGAATCGTCGGCCGCCGCGCCGGTTCGGCGCCCGATTTCGCCTATTCGCCGGCGATGAAGCGCGCCGGCTTCGTCTGGACCGAGCAGAAGCTGGCCGCCTTCCTGCGCGATCCGGACGCGGTCGTCCCGGGCAACAAGATGCGCTTCTGGGGCATCGGCAACGAGCGGCAGATTGCCGATCTGCTGGCCTATCTGCGCACGGCCAGGGGTGGGGCGCCTTGATTGAAGCGCTGGCCATCCGTCCGCCGGGGAGCAGCGCTCCGCGCCAGGTCGACGCCGCGCTTGCCCTTGCCGGCGCCGGCCTGGCTGGAGACCGGCACGCCGATCCGCGCTCGCCCCGCCATCTGCTGCTGGCCGGTAGTGGCGTCTACGATCGCCTCGCGCTCCCGCGGCACGCCCTGCGCGAAAACCTGCTGGTCGACCTCGATACCTCGCAGCTGGCGTCCGGCACGGTCCTGCACATCGGCGCCGAGGTCACCCTGCGCCTGATGTTCCACTGCGAAGCCTGCGGCCAGCTCGACCTGCTGCGGCCCGGCCTGTCCAGGAGCGTGGGTGCGCACCGTGGGATGCTTGCCCGCGTCCTGACAGGCGGCACGATCCGGCGGGGTGATGCGATCGAGCAGGTGGGCCGCCGCATGCCCGCATGGTCCGACGACTGGCGCGAGCGCGTCATGCAGGTGCTCGATGCGGCGCCGGAGGGTTGTGTCGTCGCCTATCGCGACCTGGCCCGGCTGGCCGGCATCCAGGCCAGCTATTGCCGCGCCTTCCCGCGCCTGCTCGCGAAGTTGGGCGAGGCGTATGCGGGCAGGGCGGTCGCCGCCAGCGCGGATCCGTCCTTGCCGCGCTGGGACGGCACGGGGCTGTACAACTGACAACCCGGGGCATGGACCGGCTTAGCCCAGCTTGCTCAGCGCGAACGCCGCGAGGAAACCGGTCACCGTAATGAAGCCGGCAAAATCGTGGGTCTCTTCGAAGGCTTCCGGAATCATGGTGTCGACCAGCATCGCCAGCACGCCGCCGGCCGCCACCGCGGTCGTGGCCGCCACGATCTCCGGCGAGAAATGGCGGAACACGGAATAGCCGAGCAGGGCGGCCACGCCCGAGGCCAGCGCGATGCCGCCCCAGATCCCGAAGATGTAATGCACCGAACGGCCCGACTGTTTCATGCCTGCCGCGCTGGACAGGCCCTCAGGGATATTCGACAGGAAAATCGCCGCGACGGCGGCCATGCTCACGCCGTTCCCGCCCAGCATCGACAGGCCGATGACGATCGACTCCGGGATGCCGTCGAGCAGGGCGCCGACTGCGATGGCGGCAGCGCTGCCGCCATTTTCGTGGGCGGGCGGCTGGCATCCGGAGCGCTTGCGGTGGCGTGCGCCGCGGTGCGACAGGCGCCAGTTGGCCAGCGTGTAGACGGCCGCTCCGCCGAGGAAGCCGGCGGCGGTCGAGGCGAAGCCGCCCGTATGAAAGGCGTGCTCCATCAGTTCGAACGAGAGCGCGGAAATCAGGACGCCGCTGCCGAAGGCCATGATGGCGGCGATCAGGCGTTGTGGAACCTTGAAGCGGTAGCCGGCCCATGCCCCCAGCAGCAACGCCCCGCCGGCCACCAATCCCCAGAATCCCGCTTGCAGCCACATCGGTACGCCATCCATTGATGCTCCCGTAGTCAATTGTCTTAATGATAACCCGGGTCGCCCTTCATCCCGTTTTCCGGTAAAGACGTTTGCACAAATATGGTTGCCGGCGAACTGTTCGAGCATGATTCATGATCCCGGTACACGAATCCGAGCATTGATTATTGCGTGGTAGACACGAATCAAGTGGATGGGTAGACTCGGCGGCATGGCGATGACGCCATGCCAATTTGTGGAGCCTGAACCTATGGATGCACCAGCACGCCGTTCTCCTGTCTGGAGAAGCCTGCTCGCCGTAATTGCCGGCTTCGTCGCGGGCAGCCTGGTCAATATGGGACTCATCGGCCTGGGCGGCCATGCGGTCCCGCCGCCCGCGGGCGCCGACAGCACGACCATGGAGGGGCTGCAGGCCTCGATGCATTTGTTCGGGCCGCAGCATTTCGTGTTTCCCTTCCTCGCGCACGCCCTCGGCACGCTGGTGGGGGCGGTCGTGGCGGCGCGCATCGCGGCAAGCCGGGTCTTGACGATCGCAATGGTGGTGGGCGCGCTGTTTTTTGCCGGCGGCGTGGCCGCGGTATGGATGCTGCCGGGTCCCTTGTGGTTCGAGGCGCTCGACCTGGCTCTGGCCTACTTCCCGATGGCGTGGATCGGCTGGCGGCTCGGCGCGCGCCGGGGTCAAGCCAGGTGATCCGAGCATTTATGTGCATCTCATAAGCAATAAATATTGCTACCACATAGCAATGATCATGCTATTCTTGAATCGCTTCCATGTCTCACTGATGAAGTATTTGTTTCCGATACGCCTACCCGGCATTCGAAACCTGCGTGCCACAATCAGAGGAAAAAATGAAAAAAAAATGGATTGTCATACCGTCTTTGCTGCTGCTGACCCTCACTGGCGCGGTTGCTGCACCACCCACGCTGCCGTCTCCTGGCGAGGGGAACAGGCCTGAATCGACCTTGGCGGTCGATCACGCGACGCGGCTGGAAGTGATCGACACGCTGGTAAAAAAGTTGAACGACCACTATGTTTTCCCTGACAAGGCCAAGCAGATTGAAACGGCGGTGCGCCAGCGCCAGAGGGAGGGCAAGTACGACGCCATGTCGGACGGTAAGCAGTTCGCAAGACAGCTCACGGACGACATGCGTGCCGCTGTCCGTGACCTGCATATGTCGGTATTTTTCAGTCCCAGACCGGTCCCGGCCGACGATGCAGGTGGAGCGCCACCCGCGTCTCAAGCCGAGTGGGAGCAGCGCGTGCCCGCCGACAAGCGCCAGGTCATGCGCCAGATGGCAGGCCGCAGCGTGGAACAGGTCGAACACCTGACGCCCAGGATCGGCTACCTGAAGTTGTCAGGCTTCCCGCCGTCTTTCCTCATGGCAGAAAGGTACGCCGCGGCGATGAACGAACTCGCCGATACCGACGGCCTCATCGTGGACCTGCGCAACAACGGCGGCGGCGGCCCGGACACAGTCGCCTTACTGGTCAGCTATTTCGTCGACCAGCGCACGCGCCTCAACGACATCTGGGATCGCGCTACCGGCATCTCCACGCCGTATTGGACGCAAGACAAGCTCGACGGCAAACGCTATGGCGGCAAGAAGCCGGTCATCATCCTGGCCGGCGCCGGCACGAAGTCCGCCGGGGAAGACTTCGCCTACACGATGCAGGCCATGAAGCGCGCCACGGTGGTCGGCGAGCGGTCCTGGGGCGGCGCCCACCCAACGCGCCCATATCGCCTTGGCGAACATTTCCTTGCCTTGATACCCACCCGGCGGACGATTAGTCCGATTACCCAGACCAACTGGGAGGGTGTCGGCGTCATTCCGGATGTCGCGGCAAAACCGGACGATGCGCTTGCGATGGCCAAGGATCTGCTGCAGCGCCAGCTTCCAGGTAACATCCCGCCCGCCGCCGCGGGACAGTGATGCCTACACCCTAAAGCTGCGCCAGCGGCAGCCTGCCTGCCTCCGGATCGGCGCCGAGCGCCTTGATCAGCCGTTCCAGGTCCTGCTCCATCCGCCCCAGCGTTGCCGGGTCGAGGCTGGCGAGCGCATCGGGAAGGACGCCGGCAAACGGCAGTGGGGCGGAGCGCAGCACCTCGGCGCCGGGGGGCAGCACCCGCAGCGCGACGTTGCGCCGGTCGCTGCCTCCGCGGGCGGTGGCCACATAGCCGCGTTCGACCAGGGAGCGCACCAGGTTGCTGGCGGTGGACTGGTGGATGTCGAGTTCGCGCGCCAGGCCGCCGGCGCCGATGCCGGGCTGGCGTTCGATCACCGACAGCGCCCACAGCTGGGCGCCGCCCAGGCCGGCTTCGCGCTCGACCTGGCGGAAATGGGTCTTGACGGCATTGAAGACGATGCGAAACTGGCGCAGCACGCGCATGGAGCTGCCGTCGTCGTCGGGTGGGTGGCAATGGCCGGGCGTTGGTTGTGTCATGCCGCCATCTTAGCGGAAACGCCGTTGCCACACAGGAGCGGCCCCGTCGTTTGCGTGCGCGTAATGTGGTGCGGTGCGCGCCGACTTGCGCTAGCATGGGTCCATGAATCGGCTGCTGGCAAAACCGCTCTTGCGGCGCCGGCATATGGTGTCGCGCGCCGCCGTGGCAACCTTCCTGGCTGGGCTTGCGCTGACGGGTTTACTGTTTGGCGTGGCACGTCAACTGGAGGCCGACAGCGCGCGCGCCGATTTCAGCCAGCGCACGGCCGTGCGCACCGCCGCCGTCACCCGCGCGTTCGCCGAAGCCGTCTCCGACCTGCGCTCGCTGAACCTGCTGTTCGCGGCCAACGGCGGCGATGTGCCGCGCGACGCCTTCGATGCCTTTGCCCAGCCGCTGGCGGCGCGCAACGGCTACCTGATGGCGCTCGAATACCACCGGTTCGTGAGCAGCGCGGAGCGTCCGGCCTTCGAGGCCGAGCGGGCACGCTACTGGCCGGGATTCGCCATCCGCGAACGCGGCCCCAATGGCCTGGTTCCGGCTGCGCCGCGCCCGCGCTACCTGGTGGCGGACTATATCGTGCCGATCGCCTCCAACGCGCCGGTGTTCGGCTTCGATGCCTGGTCCAACCCGCAGCAGCGCAACTTCACCCAGCGCGCGATCGACACCGGCATGCCGACCGCGAGCCCGGTGCTGCGCCTGGTGCAGGGCGACGGCAGCCTGCGTGGCGTGCTCGTGACGATGCCGGTCTACCGCCGCGGCGCCGAGCAGTACACCGTCGAAGGACGGCGCGCGGCCACGCTCGGCTGCACCACGGTGGTGCTCGACGCGGCGGTGCTGGTCGGCGGCAGCCTGCAGGCGGCGCGCCTGCTGACCATGGGCGACTACACGCTCACGCTGTACGGCTACACCGGCGACGGCCGGAGGGTGGCGGTGTTCCGCCATCCCGCCGCGCCGGCCCCCGAGTCGGTGCTCGAGCGCTGGTTCGGCGGCGGCCCGGCCACGATCACCCGCAGCGTCGATGTGGCCGGCGCGCGCTGGGAATTCGAGGCGCAGCGCCTGACCCGCAGGCTGGACACCCAGGCCGGCTCGCTGTCGATCCTCGGCTATGGACTGTTCCTGAGCGGGGCCGCCGGCTGGCTGGTGCACCAGCGCGGCGCCCGCACGCGCCGCATCGAATCCCTGGTCGAGCGGCGCACCGCCGACCTGGCCAGAACCGCTGGCGCCCTGCGCCTGCACCAGCGCGCCATCGACGCCGCGGCCAACCCGATCCTGTTGATCAGCGCGACCCGCCCCGGCTATCCGATCGAATACGCCAACCCGGCCTGCGAGCGCACCCTCGGCTACGAAGAGGGCGCCATGGTGGGCCTGCCCTTGGGCATGCTGGCGAGCCAGGACAGCGACGAGCCGGGACTGGAAGAATTGCGCCAGGCCCTGTATGCCTGCCGCAAGGGCCATGCGCTGGTACGGCAGGCCACGCGCGACGGGCGCGAACTGGTGAGCGAGGTCTACCTGGCGCCGGTCAAGGACGAGCATGGATTTACCGAGCACTTCGTGGTGACCACCTATGACGTCACCGTGGCCAAGCGCTACGAAGCCGAGCTGGCGCACCGCGCGCGCTACGACACGCTGACCGGCCTGGCCAACCGCGCGCTGCTGTCCGACCGCATCGAGCGCGCCATCGCGGTGGCGAACGGCAGCCCGGTGTGGACGGTGGCGCTCGACATCGACCATTTCAAGCTGATCAACGATACCCTCGGGCGCCGACTCGGCGACGAGGCGCTGCGCGCGATCGCCGGCCGCATCTCCGGCGCCATGCGCCAGGCCGACACCGCGGCGCGCTCGGGCGGCGACGACTTCATGCTGGTGCTGTGCGGCTGCCTGGACGAGCGCCAGGCAGCGACCCAGGTGCAGGCGGTGCGCGACGCCATCGCCGAACCGCTGCCGATCCAGGGCCACACGCTGGTGTTCGGTTCCAGCGCCGGCGTGGCCGGCTACCCGGTCGACGGCAAGGACCCGGAAACCCTGGTCAAGCATGCCGAAGTGGCGATGTACCGCGCCAAGGAGAGCGGCCGCAACGGCGTGCAGTTCTACGCCCCGCACATGAATGCGCACGCCACCGATCGCCTGGCCCTCGAAGGCGCCCTGCGCGTGGCGCTGCGCAACGACCAGTTCGAGCTCTACTTCCAGCCCCAGGTGGACCTGGGCAGCGGGCGGGTGGTGGGCACCGAGGCGCTGATCCGCTGGCGCCACCCCAAACTGGGCACGGTGCGGCCCGACCGCTTCATCGCGCTGGCCGAGGAGACCGGCCTGATCGTGCCGATCGGCGCCTGGGTCCTGCGCACGGCCTGCCGCCAGAACCAGGACTGGCAGCGCGCCGGCTTCGGCCCGCTGCGCGTGGGCGTGAACCTGTCGGCGCGCCAGTTCTCCGAGCCCGACCTGGTGGAGACCGTGCGCCAGGTGCTCGACGAGACCGGCTTGAGCGCCGATTCGCTCGAGATCGAGCTGACCGAGAGCATGATGATGGCCGACGTCGAATCGGCAATCGAGACCATGCGCTGCCTGAAGGCGATGGGCGTGACCCTGTCGATCGACGATTTCGGCACCGGTTACTCCAGCCTGGCCTACCTCAAGCGCTTTCCGGTGGACGTGCTCAAGATCGACCAGTCGTTTGTCCGCGACATCGTCGGCAGCGCGGATGGCGCGGCCATGGTCGACACCATCATCTCGCTCGCCCACGGGTTGCGGATGCACGTGATCGCGGAAGGCGTCGAAACCCTGGCCCAGCTCGACTACCTGCGCGGCTGCGGCTGCGACGAGGTGCAGGGCCACATCTATGGCCGACCCGGCCGGGTGGAAGACATCGAGCCGCTGCTGCGCATGGGGCGGATGGAGCCGACCCCCGAGCATGCCTGAGCCCAGCACACAATCCCCACCGCCGTTTTGACCTTGGTCAGCTATACTTGCCGCAGACGCAATGCTCACCACCCGTAACAGGCAGCAAGGATTCATATAGTGGACCAGGAAGACAAGACCGACATCCAGCACGACACCGGCAACACGCCGCGCGCGCGGCTCAAGCAACAAGGACAGCGCCTGTTCGCGGGCGCGGGGCAACATGCCCGCAGCAGCATGGCGATGGCCCGGGCGCGGCTGCGCGACCGTCCGCTGGTCGAACGGGTAGCGCTGGTCGGGCTGTGGGCCCTGGCCGCCGGCCTCTCGGCCTTCTTCATCTACCTGCTGGTCCTGATCCCGCTGACCCCCGGCATCGACGACCTGCACCAGGCCCGCACCGCGCGTCCATCGATCATCCTGTCCGCCGACGGCAAGGAACTGGGCAGCTTCGAGAAAGGCCTGCAGGAGCGCGTCAAGCTGTCGCAGGTCTCGCCGCACGTGGTCAAGGCCCTGATCTCGACCGAGGACCACCGCTTCTACGAGCACCATGGCGTGGACTTCCGCCGCATCGGCGGCGCGCTGCTGGCCACCATCAAGGGCGATGCCCAGGGCGGCTCGACCATCACCCAGCAGCTGGCGCGCAACATGTTCCCCGAAGAGATCGGGCGCGCGCGCAGCATCAACCGCAAGATGAAAGAGCTGATCACCGCGATCAAGATCGAGAACACCTACAGCAAGACCGAGATCCTCGAGGCCTACCTCAACACCGTGCCTTTCCTGTACAACGCCTATGGCATCGAGATGGCGGCGCGCACCTATTTCGGCAAGCCGGCCCTGCGCCTGGACGTGCTGGAATCGGCGACCCTGGTGGGCATGCTCAAGGGGACCCATTACTACAACCCGGTGGCCAATCCGGAGCGTTCCAGGACCCGCCGCAACGTGGTGCTGTCGCAGATGGCCCGGCATGGCGCCTTCAGCGAAGAGCGCTACCGCCTGCTTTCCAAGCGCCCCTTGCGGGTGCGCTTCGCGCGCCTGAGCGACCGCAGCGGCAAGGACAGCCATTTCACCGCCCACGTGCGCAAGTGGCTGCAGGAGTGGGCCGACGAGAACGATTACGACCTGCAGCTCGACGGGCTGGTGGTGCACACCACGCTCGACCAGGGCTTGCAGGAAGCGGCGCAGCGCGCCGTCGAGCGCCAGTCCAACACGCTGCAGGCGGTGGCCGACGTCGAATGGGCGTCGGCGAACATGCCGCGCTCGACCTCGAGCGGCATGTATGCGTCGATGCGCGGCGGCGTCAACCCCTTCTCCTACTACTGGAATTCGCATCCGCGCGAGCTGGACGCCTTCGTGCGCGAATCCGGCGACTTTCGCCGCGCGGTGGAAGACGGCGAAGACCCCGCCGCCGCGCTCAAGCGCCTCAAGGGCGACCGGACGTTCATGGCCAACCTGAAGGCGGCCAAGTCGCGCCTGGAGGCGGGCTTCGTCGCGATGGACCCGAACACCGGCGAAGTGCGGGCCTGGATCGGCAGCCGCAGCTTCGAGCGCGACCAGTTCGACCATGTGGTGCAGGCGTCGCGCCAGCCGGGTTCGACCTTCAAGCCGATCGTCTACGCCGCCGCGCTCGAGCGCGGCATCTCGCCCGACCAGACCTATCGCGACGCGGTGCAGGACATCCGCGTGGGCCCAGGCAAGGCCTGGCGCCCGACCGACATGAACGGCAGCACCGGCGCCATGATGACCATGCGCGACGGCCTGGTGTTCTCCAAGAACACGATCACGGCGCAGGTGATGCAGGAAGTGGGCCTGGGCCCGATCGTGAGCCTGGCCCAGGGCATGGGTATCCGCCAGAGCAAACTGGAGAAGGTGCCCTCGCTGGCGCTGGGCACCAGCCCGGTGACCCTGCTGGAAATGGTCAGCACCTACAGCACCATCGCGGCCCAGGGCGAATACCGCAAGCCGGTGTTCGTGCGCCGCATCACCGACCGCGAGGGCAAGGTGATTGCCGACTTCGTACCCGACGCCCCCGAGCGCGCGCTGTCGCAGGCCTCGGCCCTGAACCTGATCGACATGCTGCGCGGGGTCGTCAACCGCGGCACCGGCGGCGGCGTGCGCTACCGCTTCGGGCTGTACGGCGACATGGCCGGCAAGACCGGCACCACCCAGAACAATACCGACGGCTGGTTCATCCTGATGCACCCGAACCTGGTGGCCGGGGCCTGGGTGGGCTTCAACGACAACCGCGTGACCATGCGCAGCAGCTACTGGGGGCAGGGCGGCCACAACGCGCTGCTGCTGGTGGGCGACTTCATGCGCGGCGCGTTTGACGCCGGCAAAATCGACCCGAATGCGCTGCTGCCGGGCGCCCGCGCGCCGGCCCCGCGCCAGATGGAAGTCCCGAGCGAGGAAATCGAGGAAGGACCGGGCGATTTGCAGTTCGAAGAGGTCGAGGACCCCGCCCAGGATGCGCCGCCGGAATCCCGGATCGAGACCGACGAGCCGGATGTCGAGGAGGTGCAGCCGCCGCCGATGCCGGAAGTGATTCCGCCGCCACCACCGCCTCCGGCGACGGGCGTGGACGAAATTATCTGATCTGCGGGCGTTGTTAAATTGGGCTCCGGCCTTCGCCGGAGCGACGTGCAAATGGTGGTGGCAAGTAGCTGCCGCCGATCGCACCGTCACACGTAAAACCGTCGTTCCGGCGAAGGCCAGGACCCAAGTTTTTGCGAACACCGCTAGCGCCTCCCCGCACCGCGCAGCAGCGGATACGGATTGACCGCCCCCTCGGTCCCATACACCCTGTAGTGCAGATGCGGCGGCGTCGTCGACGCATTCCCCGTATTCCCCACAAACCCCAGCACGCGTCCTTCCTCCACCAGCATCCCGGCCGCCACGAGAGGTGCATCTCACAAAGACTGTAGACATGGCGCAGGGAAACGCATTGATTCGGGTCAATTTCAAATTGACAGCATCAGGGTAAGGTAGCCGTTTACTTTTTCTATTGCGCCCACAGTCACGGCGGGCGGCCATCGGAGGCAATCAATGGGCGACATCCAGGCGCTTGCGGCTGATGCCGTGCGGTCCGCATTCAGTGCTGCATCCCAGCACAAGCGCGTCATGCAGCTGAAATTTCCTTTCGAGGACGGACCGCCCGCGATCCTCCTGCCGGACAAGCTGGTCTTTCACGAAGCCGTCTCTTGCTGTTTTCGGGGCGTGCTCGATGTGCTGTCCGACAACCCGCGCATCCCGCTGAAAATCGTCATGGGAAAAATGGTGACCGTCTCCCTGGTGCGGGAAGACGGGTCGCTGCGCTACTTCAACGGTTACATCACCGAGTTCCGCTTCCTGCGCAGCGATGGCGGTTTTGCCTTTTACCAGATGGTGTTCGAACCCTGGCTTGCATTTGCCCGGCTGCGCAAGGATTGCGTCTCGTTCCACAACAAGACCGTGCGCGAGATCACCGAGGAAACCATCAAGCACTACCGCCAGGCCGACTGGCACATCCACTTGACTGGCGACGATCCGAAGCTGACCGTCGCCAACCAGTACAACGAGACCGACTACAACCACCTGCACCGGCGCTGGGAAGGGCTGGGCCTGCACTACTGGTACGAGCACGAGTTCGGCCGCCACAAGCTCATGCTTTCGGACGACAGCTTCCTGTCCAAGCCGATCGACGACGAAGCATATGTAATCTCGATCCACCACAAGGGCGGCTCGCGCGAGGACGACGGCATCCGCGAGTGGACGGTAAGCCGGCGTCTCGGCTCGGGCCGAACCACGCTGACGAGCTTCGACTACAAGAATCCGCGTGCCCAACGCGTCGAAGCCCCTTCGCTCGACCGGCAAGACGACTTCTTTCCTTATGAGATCTACGAGGACACCGGGGCGTACGGCTTTCGCATGCGCGCTGACGGCGAACAGCTGGCGGGCCGGCGCATGGACGAAGCGGACAAGGACACGCAGTATTTCGAGGCGGCGGGTAACGACAGGTGCGTGCTGCCCGGCCGCACCTTCAAGCTCGGCGGCAACTTCAGCGCCGCGCCGCGCTCGCCTGCATACGAGCCCGAGCCGCGCGACAGCATCAATGACCGCTACTATCTGATCCTGTCCGCCGACCACGAAGTATCGAATAACTACCAGGCTGGCCTGGGCGCACCGTCGCATTACGAAAACCGTTTTACCTGCATTCGCAAGGATATCCGTTGGCGCCCCGGCCTCAGCTACAACAGTGAGCCTGCCACTTATATGGGCTTGCATACGGCGCTTGTCGTTGGCCCGGCCGGGGCCGAGATCCACACTGACGGCTACGGGCGCGTCAAGCTGCAACTCCATTGGGACCGGCTGGGCCATTACGACGAGAACAGCTCCCCCTGGATCAGGGTGATGACACCGGCGGCCGGGGACGAATTCGGGCAGATCCGCTTGCCGCGCGTGGGCGAGGAGGTGGCGGTCGTCTACCCAAACGGGAATATCGATCATCCGTTGATCCTTGGCGCCGTCCATAACGGACAGCACATGCCGCCGTGGTCGCTGCCGGAACAGCAGTCGCTCGCCGGTCTGCGCAGCCGGGAACTGGGCGGCGGGACGCGCGGCAACCATCTCATCCTGGACGACACGAAAGGACAGATCCAGGCGCAGTTGAAAAGCGACCACCAGTGCAGCCAGCTCTCGCTTGGCTACATCACACGCATCGAAAACACCAGCGGGCGCCAGGATGGGCGCGGCGAAGGCTGGGAGCTGAGCACCGACGGGCACGGCGTGGCGCGCGCGGCACGGGGGCTGTTGATCACGACCGAGGCGCGGAAATCCGCGCGCGGGCCGATCAAGGACATGGGCGAAACGGCGAAACGGCTGGATGCCGCGCACAAGCTGCACGATGGGCAGGCCACGGCGGCGCTGCAGGGCCTGGCCCAGGAAAGCGGACAGCAGCACGACGTCGCCGATGCGCTCAAGGTACAGAATGACGCCGTACGGGGAACCGGCGAACAGTTCCCGGAGCTCTCCGAACCTCACCTTGTCCTGGCCAGCCCGTCCGGAATCGAGGCCACCTCTGCGCAATCGACCCACATCGCCAGCGCCGAGCACACGGCCCTGACGACCGGACGCAGCCTTTCGATCGCCACCGGCGACAGTCTGTTCGCGAGCATCAGGCAGACAATGCGCCTGTTCGTCCATAAGGCGGGCATGAAGCTGGTTGCCGCTGCCGGCAAGATCACCGTGCAGGCGCACGACGACGACATCCAGCTCATCGCCAACAAGGTTCTGTCCATGATCAGCCAATCCGACTGGGTCGACATCAGGGGAAAGAAAGGCGTGCGGCTGCACGGTTCCGAGGCCATGGTCGAGATCACCGACCGAATGCAGGTCTTCGCACCCAAGCCGGCGCTATTCCACGGCAACCTCGAAACCCTCGCTCCCCAGAATCGGCCGCAACCATCGGCGGAGCACAAGATCACCATTGCGGAGCCGGAGACGCCCGAAGACCCGAAGCAGCTTGTCTTCTCGCTGCAAACGCACCAGGAAGGCGGTGGCGCATTCGCGAACGTTCCCTACACGCTGTTCAAGAACGGGAGCCAGGTCGAAGAAGGCATCACCGACGACCTCGGCCGTGTTGCTATCGAGCACACACGCGGAACCCAGGGATATACCGTCGAGCTGGCGAACGGCGACAGATACGACCTGAAAGCCTGGGAGAAATTCGATCCCAAGGACAAGGCATTGCACAGCGAGCAGCGTCTCTCGAACGAAGGCGCACGCGCGCTCGATGGATCGGCGCAAGGCCGCACCCGCTCTTGAACTTGCCTCGAACGGAACAGGAATTCTCATGGGCCCGAAAGGCTATCTGCGAACCGAACAGGTTCACATCGACGAAGTCGGCTGCAAAGCCACATCCACCATCCAGTGGTTTGCGGAGAACAGGAACAAGGGGGGAAACGCCACCCATCCCATCACCCATAACAACAAGCTCAGCGTCCTGATATGCGGGAAGGACGGCTTCGCAGCCATCGCCAGGGACATCGCAGCCGCGAAGGACAGCATCGACCTGGTGTGCTGGGGATTCGATCCGGGAATGGAGCTGGTGCGCAACGGGTATCACTGGCCACGGGCCGACACCTATGGCGATCTCCTGATCGCGGCGGGACGGCGCGGCGTGCGGGTGCGCTTGCTGGCCTGGCATAGCGCCAGCGGCGGCAGGCTGCAAAAGCACATGCCGGGCCATACCCATGGCAGGAGTCCCTGGCGCGCGCAGTATGGCGATCTGGAAGCCCAGCGGCTCAATGCCGGGCGCAGCCTGCAACTGATACGCGAGCATGCCCAGGCCAACCGGCATAAGAAGGAATGGAACATCCCGGGCGACAAACTCGCGGCGATGGCAAGGGAAGAGTATTGCTGCAGCTGGTACAGGGCGGCATTCGCGGGGCGGCTGACGAACATCAGTATCCGCCTGCGGGACGGCGATTCCGGCAGCATCGACGACGCGCTTGACCAGGAGGCCAGGCAGCCCGACGCAGTCGAGAGCAAGCTGCTGACCTATGGCGGCACCCATCACCAGAAGCCCATCCTGATCGACTTCGCCCATGACGAGGGCAGGAAGGCGGTCGGCTACGTCATGGGCCTGAATTCGCTGACCGACTATTGGGACACCCCGGAGCATTGCGTCGAGAATCCCCTGCGCGAGCAAGGCGCGGCCAAGACGACCAAAGAACATGCGGAGGGCGTCGATGGACTTTCCGATTTCGAGACCCTGAAGCCTTACCGCGACTACGCCTGCCGCCTAGAAGGCGGCCGCGCCCTGATACCGCTGCACGAGAATTTCGAGCGGGGCTGGGAACGTGCGGGGGGCGCCGCCCCCGCCAAGCCTTACGCGTGCGCCACGCCACCCTCTGCCTTGCTGCGCAAGGCAGAGGGTGGCGACTCGACGGTGCAGATTGTCCGCACCCAGCCCGAGGAAGACGATTTCACGATCAGGGACATCTATTTCAATGCGACCCGCGTCGCCGCCGCGGCGACCGGTTACCTGTACCTGGAAAACCAGTATTTCCAGTACCAGGACTGGGCCGAGCACTTGCTGGCGATCCGGAAAAAGGTGATCGCCGGGTGGAACCGCAACTGCGCGAAGATCGGCAAGGGCAGCGAGGACGTGCCGGTCATGCACGTCTTCGTCGTCATTCCGGCTCCCGAGCGGGCGCAGATGGTTCCGCGCACTTACGACACCCTCGCCACGCTGGGCCAGCACGGCGGCATGAAGGGGCAGGTCAAGATGATCGAGGAAGCCAATGAAAAGGCCAGGCTCGAGCAACAAGCGTCCAGGCAGTTTTCCTTCAGGGGCGTGAGCGGAATGCGGGCGACGCAGCAAGCATCGACGGATGTCGTCTCGACCGCCAACAGGATCGACAAGCCGTCCGCGCTGATCCTCAAGGAGATTTACGGACTGCGGGTATGCGTGGCCGTGCTCAACGCCTGCGAATTCAACCAGGCGCGGCGCCAGTGGCGCTACCGCGAAATCTACATCCATTCCAAGCTGCTGCTGATCGACGACGGCTTCTTCACGCTCGGCAGCGCCAACCTGAACCAGCGCAGCATGGCGGTCGACAGCGAGATCAACCTCGCCACCAACGACCCACGGCATGCAACCGCCCTGCGCAAACGGGTCTGGGCGCAGCTCACGGGCGGGAAATATGACGGGGGGAATGCGACGCCACGGGAAATCGAAGAAACCTTCATTAACTGGGTAAAGCTCATGAGAATAAACAAAGAAAGACAAAAGTCGCGGTCGACCGACCCGAAAAAGAAGCAGATGGAAGGCTTCATCGTCCCGCTGGACGATGGTCGGAGTTCGACCATGCGTCTCGGTTGAGCCATGCGGACCTTTACCGCTTTTTCTCCACATCGTAGCCGCACCGCGGCAACGACCCTCATCACGCTCACACTCCTGGTGGCCTGCAACATGGACAAGACCAAGCTTCCCCCGCATCTGCAAGCCCTGGCGCCCTTCGATCCGCACATTGCCTCCTTCGACTGCCAGACCGAAGCGAGCAAGGTGCCGCCCGTCGACGCCCAGGCCGACGACTGGTTTCTCGAGGCCCGCGCGCTGGAAGATGGTACGACCTTCTATGAAGACCGCGACTACAAGAGAATCGTCCGGCTGACCCGTCAGGCCGCCGAGCGGCATCACTGGAAGGCGATGCTGAACCTGGCCAGCCTGTACGTGGAAAAGCACGATTTGCCGCATGGCGAGGACGAGGCAGCGGCGCTGGTGTCGCAGGCCATGGAACTGGGCATACCGGCCGCCTACGACCGGATGGGCACCTATTACCTCAACGGCACCGGTGTGCCCGGCGATCCCGACCGCGCCTATGCCTTTTTCCAGAAGGCGGCCCAGATGGGCAACCCGCATGCAATGCATTTCCTCGGCGAGAAGATCGATGCGGGCGCGGACGGTCTCAAGCCGGGCTACTGGGGCAACATCCCGATTGCGATCAAGATGTTCGAGTGCGCGCTGGGCCAAGGATACGGCCCGGCTGCCGAAGAACTCGAATTCATGTACGCGGTTCCGCGCGCGCCGGACGGAGCGGAAAGCGGCAGGGAAACCCCGGCGACCCGCGACCGCGTGATGCGGGCGCTGCACGAGGGCGTGAAGGGAGGCTGCATGCACTGCGCATATAGCTTGTTCATCGAGTTTGACCATCCAGGCGACCTGGAAAGCATGTTCGTGCCTTTCATCGACAAGGCACGCGGCCAGCGTTACAAACTGCTCGGTAAGGCACTCAGTTTCAACCCCGACCGGCGCTTCCCCAACCTCGACAAGATCCTGCCCTTGCCGCCGGCCGCACTGCCGCCTTGGGACGGAACCCGCGAAAGCCTGCTTGCGGCGGCCATGGCCGTCGTGCCCGCACCAATCACTCCCGCACCCACCGAGGCTTCACTCAGGAAGGGCCGCTACTTCCTCGATAGCGCCTATGCGTTCAGGCCCATAGCGGAAACGACGAACGCCCTCCAGGCGCCGGTCGCCAGCTACTGGCAACCGACCGCGCCGCAGGAAGCAGCCGAGGTGCGCGCCTTCCTGGCCGGCATTGCGCCCGGCCTCTACGGCAAGGGCGAAGCGTTCGAGCAGCCGCGCATCCCGGACGGCACGGGCGGGAAAGTGGTTTCCGGCGTGGTCTGGCAGCGCGTGATCACCGTACGTAACGACGCCGGCATGGTTGCGCCGCGCACGGCGCTCAGGCTGTCGCGCCAGGTCGCACGACTGCAGCCGCAGGTGGAATGCGACGGAAACAAGACCTGCCGGCGCACAGGCACCTGGCAGCCCTGGCTCGCGCCGGGCCACCCGCTGGAACAGGAAGTCAATCAAGCGTGGCGGCAGCGCTGGCTGACGGCAGGGCAGCCGTTCCCCGACCCGAGGCGCGACTGGATGCTGCCGCTGGAAAATGCCGAGTTGAAGTGGCATCTTCTCGAAGCGGAAACACAATAAGAAAATAGATCAAGCTGCCATGTCAAAGGACATATTTGCTCAGCAGTCGTCTGCATGCTGTACGCGAGTGGCTGTGCTCGCACAAATCGTTTCCTCCGAGCAGGGCATCTCAGCAGGGCGGCTCACCAATTAACACCGGGAGAACTGAACATGAAGCACGAAGGACGTGGCGTGATTCGATTGAATGACAAGACCGATCATGGTGGCCAAGTCATTTCCGTTTCGTCCGGCACGGTGGTGATGGGCACTGAGGCAGCGCTTGCCGACGATGTGACCTTCTGTCCCAAATGCAAAGGGAAGTTTCCTATCAAGCCGAACGGTGCCGGTGCCAAACACAAGGGCCGGTCCTATGCCTATGACAACGATCTCACCGCCTGCGGTGCGAAGTTGATTGCCTCGATATGACTGTCCTGATCCACCGGCATGGCATCGGCAATTACTGTTGCCGTTCCTGGCACTGGATGAACACGGGAGGCTCCATTTGCCGCAGCTACCGCCTGCCCGAACCCTGCAGCAGCGGATACGGATTGACCGCCCCCTCGGTCCCATACACCCCGTAATGCAAATGCGGCGGCGTCGCCGCCGCATTCCCCGTATTGCCCACGAACCCCAGCACCCGTCCTTCCTCCACCCGCATGCCGGCCGCCACGTCCGAAAAGCGGTCGAGGTGGGCGTAGTAGTGCCGCTGGCCGCCCGGCCCCAGCATCCACACCACTTGTCCCCCTAACCGGTTGGTCCCGGTCCGCAGCACGATGCCTTCGGTGGCGGCGCGCACCGGCGTGCCGCGCCTGGCGAAAATGTCGATGCCCTCGTGCCGGCGCCCGTTGCCGCGCGCGGCATGCCAGGTATCGCGCAAGCCCTTGGGACGCACGCCCTGGACCGGCATGGCCAGCGCCGGGGGCGCCGGCATCGACGCCAGGCGCATGGCGTACAGCCCATGGCGCAGCCAGGGACCCATGAGGCCCCAGGCGCCGGCCAGGAGAACGGCAATGAAGAGGCTGCGCAGGAAGCTTCGCATGGGTCGCGGGATGACGGGAATACGCAACAGCTGGGGGCGAATGCCCGGATTGACAGGGTCAGGTGACGAAGCGCGGACGCAGGGCGGTGGGCGCATATTCGTTGGCGGCCACCGGCTGGTCGCCACGGACCTCGCCCTGGTTCGATGCCTCCTGCAAGAGCACGTGCTGCGGGCGCAGCGCCGTCGAGATGCCGAGCTCGTCGAACATGTCCATCAGGTCGAGATTGATCGCCTGCTGGGTATCCATATACAGGCCGTAGTCGGTGTCGAGCATGGTGTAGACGACCTCGTACTCGATCCAGTTCTGGTCCACGGTCTTGAGGTGGGCGCGGTCGAAGCGCGTCCGGTCATGCTTGCCGACGATGGCGCGCACCCGCTCCGGCACCTGGGCCGCCAGCTCGCGCGGGGTGCCCGGGCTGGCGCGCAGCGTGAACTGGATGCGGCGCGTCGTCATGCGGCGGAAGTTGAACACCGTCTGGCGCAGCAGCTCCGCATTCGAGATGATGATCTGCTCGCCGCCGATGGCGCGCAGCCGGGTCGACTTCAGGCCGACGTGCTCGACCGTGCCGGAAAATTTATCGACCGTGATCGAGTCGCCCACTTCGAAGGGCTTGTCGACGGCGATCGACATCGACGCGAACAGGTCGCCCAGGATGTTCTGCACGGCCAGCGCAATGGCGACGCCGCCGATGCCCAGGCTGGCGATAAAGGTGGTGACGTTGATGCCCAGGTTCGACAGCATGGCCAGCACGAACACCACCCAGACGGTGGTCTGCAGCAGCCAGATGACGACGGTATGGGCGACCGTCACCTGCTGGTCGATGCCGGCGCGCTTGTGCTTGAGGAAGTAGCGGCGCGAGCCGACCTTGACCGCGCGGTGCAGGAAGATCGCGAGCTGGATGCCGAGCGTGAAGAACCACAGGTGGCTGATGCGGCCATTCCAGGGTTCGGGCAGGTCGAGCACCGACAGCCCGATCAGGACCGCGGTGGCGAAGATGGCGAAGGTGCCGGTGCGCGCCAGCGTCTTGATCAGCACCTGGGCGACGGGGCGGTGCTGGCGTTCTTCGCTGAGCTTGCCGAGACGCTTGCGGAACAGCATCAGCGCCGCGTGCATCAGGATGAAGCTGCCGATGGCGGCGCCGATGGCGAACAAAGCGTTGGCCAGGGAAATGTCGAGGGATTGTACGAAGACAGTGATTCTATTCAAACCGGGCTCCTTTCGGATGGATCGGCGCCGGGTGCGCGTACCGGGGAGTCCGGCCGGACCGCGGCTGGGGCGGCGCCGGCCGAACAGGGTGCATCAGCCGCGTTTCAGGTGCTCACGGACCTTGTCGGCCACCGGGCCGACCTGCTTGACGGCATCGATGAGCTGTTCCTTGCTGATGCCCAGGGCTTCGGTCCAGTAGCGGACTTCCCATTCTTCGTGCACGTTGATGCGGCTGCGGTCTTGCGATCCGGCTTTTTGCAGATTGTCGGCCATGTTGGCTCCTGTTGACGAGTTTGATTCAACTATGGCACCGGTACTCACCATGGTCAGTTAGGCATTTCACCTTTCACAAGCATTTCTTGGTACGCTTGCCATATCGGCATTATTGAGGAGTACCGCATGACCTACGACACCGTCCAGCCCGAACGCAGCGCCATCGATGCGCTGCCCGGCACCACCGTGCTCGATTTCGGCACCAACTGGTGCGGCTATTGCCGTGCCGCCGAGCCGCTGATCGACGAGGCCCTGCGCTCCGGCCCGGTGCGCCATGTGAAGGTCGAGGACGGACCGGGGCGCGCGCTCGGGCGCTCCTTCCGCATCAAGCTGTGGCCGACCGTGGTCGTGCTCAAGGACGGCCAGGAAGTCGCGCGCGTGGTGCGGCCGGTCTCCAGCGACGAAGTGCGCGTGGCCCTGGCCCAGGCCGGTGCCGCATGACGGAAGCTGCAAGCCACCTCCCGGCCAACAAGCCGCGCACCGTCCTGTTCGCGAGCCTGATCGGCACCACCATCGAGTTCTACGACTTCTATATCTATGCCACCGCCGCGGTGCTGGTCTTCCCGCGGTTGTTCTTCCCGGCGGCCGACCCGGCCGCCGCCACCCTGCAATCGCTGGCGACCTTCGCCATCGCGTTTTTCGCGCGCCCGGTCGGCTCGGCCGTGTTCGGTCATTTCGGCGACCGCGTCGGACGCAAGGCCACCCTGGTGGCCGCGCTCCTTACCATGGGTATCTCGACGGTCCTGATTGGCCTGCTGCCGACCTATGCGTCGATCGGCACCGCGGCGCCCCTGCTGCTGGCGCTGTGCCGCTTCGGCCAGGGCCTGGGCCTGGGCGGCGAGTGGGGCGGGGCGGTGCTGCTGGCCACCGAGAACGCGCCGCCATCCAAACGCGCCTGGTACGGCATGTTTCCGCAGCTGGGCGCGCCGATCGGCTTCTTCCTGTCGGGCGCTACCTTCCTGGTCCTTGGCCAGGTGATGAGCGACGCGGAGTTCTTCAGCTATGGCTGGCGCATTCCTTTCCTGGCCAGCGCGCTGCTGGTGATCGTCGGCCTGTACGTGCGCCTGAAGATCACCGAGACGCCCGACTTCCAGAAGGTGATCGACCGTGGCGAGCGGGTCAAGGTGCCGGTGCTGGCCGTGCTGCACGACCATCGCCGCGCCCTGGTGCTGGGCACCGTCATCGCGGTGTGCACCTTCGTGGTGTTCTACCTGATGACGGTGTTCGCGCTGAGCTGGGGCACGATGAAGCTGGGCTTCTCGCGCCAGCAATTCCTGACCTTGCAGCTGGTGGCGGTGGTGTTCTTCGGCTTGACCATCCCGCCCTCGGCGCTGCTGGCCGACCGTTACGGCCGGCGCGCGGCAATGATCCTGGTGAGCGCGGCCATTGCCTTGTTCGGCCTGCTGTTCGGTCCGCTGTTCGGCGCCGGCACGCTGCTGTCGGTGGGCGCCTTCATGATCATCGGGATGTGCCTGGTGGGCTTCACCTATGGGCCGCTGGGTACGATGCTGGCCGAGATGTTCCCGCCCGAAGTGCGCTATACGGGCGCTTCGCTCACCTTCAATTTCGCCGGCATCCTGGGCGCCTCGCTGGCGCCTTATGTGGCGACCTGGCTGGCGACCAACTACGGGCTGGCCTGGGTCGGCTACTACCTGTCGGGCGCCGCGCTGTTAAGCCTGTTTGCGCTGCTGGCGATCGGGAAAGGCAGCCGCGGCAGCGGCGTGCAGGAGAGAATGGCCTGAAGTAAATACTGCTTGCTAATATGCATAGTGTTGCACCAGAATGTTTGGCTCGTACTTACATCCCGGGGTTCACGTGCAGCAGGTAAATAACAGGCAGCCAGACACTGTCCAGATTGCAGCAATCGAACGCGAGGCGCTGCAGGCCAGTGCGCGCGGCGAGCACCAGCGCGCGAATCGCTTGTGGGAAAGCATCCTGGCCAGGGCGCCGGACCATCCGCGCGCGCTGCGCTCGCTGTCGCACGCGGCCTTCCAGGCCGGGCAACATGCGCAGGCGCGGGCGCTGCTCGAACGCCTGGTCAGCGTCGACGGGCGCGAGGTCCAGCAATGGCTGAACCTGGCCGTGGTCTGCCTGGCCATGCAGGACGATGCCGCTGAAGAAGCCGCGATCCGCGGCGCCCTGACGGTGGATCCCTACGACCTGGTCGGGCTCTTGATGCGCAGCCGCCTCTACATCCGCCAGGGCAAGCGCCAGGCCGCGGCCTCGGCCTGCGCCGCGGTGGCCGCCGTGGCGCCACCCCTGCAATCGCTGGCGCCGGATTTGCAGCCGGCGGTGCGCGAAGCCCTGGCCTGGCACGAAGCCTATAGCCGCGAATTCGGCAGCTACCTGGACGATTTCCTGGCGCCCCGGCTCAAGGACATGCAGGGAGAAGACCTGCGGCGCTTCCGCGATTCGCTCGACGTCATGGTTGGGCGCAAGCGCCGCTACGACTCGCAGCCGGCGCTGTTCCATTTCCAGGGCCTGGCCCCGGTCAGCTTCTTCGAGCGCGCCGATTTTCCCTGGCTCGACGCCTTTGAAAGCGCAACCGGCGACATCCGCGCTGAATGCTTGACCGTGATGGCGTCGGAAGAAGGCTTCTCGCCCTATATCAATTATGGCGACGACCAGCCGCTGGCCCAGTGGGCGGAACTGAACCGCTCGCCAAGCTGGAATGCCTTCCGCCTGATCGACAATGGCGAGTCGGTGGCCGGCAATGCCGAACGCTGCCCGCGCACGATGGCGCTGCTGGCCGGGGCGCCGCAGCCGGACCAGCCGGGCCGCACGCCCAGCGCCATGTTTTCGGTCCTGAAGCCGCGCACGAAGATCCCGCCGCACACCGGCGTGAGCAACGTACGGCTGGTCACCCATCTGCCGCTGATCGTGCCGCCAGGTTGCGGCTTCCGGGTCGGGAACGACACGCGCGCATGGGAAGAGGGCAAGGCCTGGGTGTTCGACGACACCATCGAGCACGAAGCCTGGAACGAGAGCGACCAGCTGCGGGTCGTGCTGATCTTCGACATCTGGCATCCGGGGCTGTCGCCAGCCGAGCGCGCGATGGTCACGGCCATGAGCGCCGGCATCAACGCATTCACGCAGACGGCCGGCGGCTTCCAGCTATAGGATAGCGGCTAGAACGAATAGACCATCGTCAGCGAGGTCTGGGTATCCAGGTTCTTCTTGCCCGCCGGGACGCTGGTGTCGTTGCGGGCGGAAAAGCCAGCCTTCATCTGCATGGTGGAGTTGATCTTGGTGCTTAGCGAGGTCTCGGCCACCGAGTGGGTGTTCGAGGTGCCTTTTTCGACGCTGACGCTCTGCGCGAAATAGGCCGAGGGGCTCACGCGCCAGCGGAACTGGGCCGCGCCGCGCACCGTCAGGCCGCTTTCGTCCTCGCCGGTGGCGCGCTCGCCCGCGAAATAACCCGGGCCGATCTCGACGTCGAGCGATTTGTCGCCGGTGTTGAACCAGTTCGAGCCATGGCCCACCGACACCGACGAATAACGGGTATACGCGCCGAAGCGGTCGTTCACGTGCGAACCGAGGATGAAGGCGCGCTTGCCTTCGCCGAGCAGCTTGAGCGAAGCCTTGGCCGACGCCGCGAAGCGTTCGGCCGACTTGCTCTTTTCGATATTGCCCTCGTCGTCCTCGTACTCGTCTTCCTTGAAGAAGCCGCTGACCACGAATTCATGGCTCCAGGCGGCGGTCTCGTGGCGGGCGTCGATCTTGCCCGTGATGGAGGTGCCGCTGGTGTTGCCGGAGGTCGTGATCGCGCCCAGTTCGGCGGAGGTGAACCAGCCGCCTTCTGGAATCTCGGGCAGCGCCACGCTCAAGGGAGCGTGGACGTTGCCGACCATCGGCAGGTCGGGCTCGGCCTGGGCCGCGCCGTGGACGGCGCACAGGGCCAGGGCCAGGCTTTTCGCAAGAGAGTTGAATGATTTCATGAGCATCGTTACCACGAGGGCGCTTGCAGGATGCCGGACATTGTATCCCAAAGGCAGCGCAAAACGATGCTTTCCGACACAATTGGCGCTAGGTACCGATGTACACGATCTTGAAAGTGAAAAGCGCGGCAATCACCCACACCACCGGCGCCACTTCGCGCGCCCGGCCCGTGAGCAGTTTGAGCACCGCATAGGTGATGAAGCCGAACGCGATGCCTTCCGCGATCGAGAAGGTGAACGGCATGGTCAGCGCCGTCACCGCGGCCGGGATGCTTTCGGTGGAGTCGCCCCAGTCGACGTCGCCCAGGTCGCCCAGCATCAGGCAGGCCACGAACAGCAGGGCGGGCGCGGTCGCATAGGCCGGCACCACGCCGGCCAGCGGCGCGATGAACAGGCAGGCCAGGAACAGCACCGCCACCGTCACGGCAGTCAGGCCGGTGCGCCCGCCGGCCTGTACGCCCGAGGCGCTTTCCAGGTAGGCGGTGGTGCTCGAGGTGCCCAGCAGGCTGCCGGCCACGATGGCGCCGCTGTCGGCCAGCAGGGCCTTGTTGAGGCGGTCCATCTTGCCCTCGACCAGCAGGCCGGCGCGGCGCGCCACGCCCATCAGGGTGCCGGTGGCGTCGAACAGCTCCACCAGAAAGAACACCAGCACCACGTTCAGGATGCCGGCGGACAGGGCGCCGGGGATGTCGAGCCTGAGCAGGGTCGGGTCGATCGAGGGCGGGAGCGAGACGATGCCCTTGTAGGTGTTCCCGCCGAAGAAGAAGGACAGCACCGTCACCAGCACGATGCCGATCAGGATCGCGCCCTTCACGCGCAGGCGGTCCAGCGCCACGATCGCGAAGAAGCCGATGACGGCCATGATGGCTGGCGGCTGGTGCAGGTCGCCGGCTTTCACCAGGGTAGCCGGGCTGGCCACCACGATGCCGGCGTTCTTCAGCGCGATCAGGGCCAGGAACATGCCCAGGCCGACCGTGATGGCCACCCGCATCGAGCGCGGGATGCCGTTGACGATCATGCCGCGCAATCCCAGCACCGAGACCAGGATGAACAGGCAGCCCGAGATGAAGACCGCGCCCAGCGCGGCCTGCCAGGCGATGCCCATGCCGAGCACCACGGCATAGGCGAAATAGGCGTTCAGGCCCATGCCCGGCGCCATCGCGATCGGGTAGTTGGCGTACAGGCCCATGACGGCCGTGCCGAGCGCCGCCACCAGGCAGGTGGCCACGAACACGGCCTCTTTGGGCATGCCGGCGTCGCCGAGGATCGAGGGGTTGACGAAGATGATGTAGACCATCGTCAGGAAGGTCGTCAGCCCGGCCAGCAGTTCGGTGCGCACGTCGGTGCCGCTCTGGGTGAGCTTGAAGAATTTGTCGAGCATTGTATCGGCTCCATGCTTGTTTTGACTGAAGCATAACACCGTGCTGTCCAGGCGGGCGTGCGCATGGGCGGCAACGATAGGGTGCTGCATCCGATGCCGATGCGCTAACATGGCGATTCATTCATTACCGACCCACCGCCATGCCAAAGAACAAGCGCCCGCTGCCCCGTACTTCGAACAATCCGCGCGAGGAGGAAGCCGGCTCCCAGGCCAACGAGCTGGCCGAGCTGGCGCTCGCCATCGCCGAGCAGGAAGAGTTGCCGGGCCCGGGCGGCGACGGCGAACGCGAGGCCGAACTGGTGGCGCTGGTGCGCAAGCTGCTGCGCAAGAAGCGCGACGAGGTGCTGTACGAAGCGATCGAGCAGGCCCGCTATACCGACCCCGAAGCCTGCCGCCTGCTGCGCGGGCGCATCGAGGAAGAAGCCGCGACCCTGCGCCTGCGCCGCGACGACGGCGCCGAGTACGAGATCGACGCCTTCCTGGTGCCGCTGTTCGTGCGCAGCAGAGGCGGCCTGGCGGCGCAGGAAACCTTCCAGGACGCCGGCGCCTTCGAGGAGCTCTCCACCAGCTTCCACGCGGCCGGGCTGGAAGGCAAGGATGCCAAAGTGGTGCTGATCCAGCATGCCTACGACCTGGCCGAGATCGACCATATCGCGTTCTCGACCCTGCACGAGATGCTGCGCGAAGCCGCCGCCTCGCTGCTGGAGAAGAAGCTGCAGCCGGCGCCGACCATCGAGGCCAGCATCCGCGGCTGGACCGGCGAGCGCTTCGCCCCCGACGAGACGGCGCTGGAACTGCGCTTCCTGCTCGGCTTCTCGCTCAAGCGCGCGAACGACCCCTTCCATGCGGTGCCCAAGGACGAAGCCGCGGCGGACGCCTGGTATGCCGCACGCGCCGAGCGCTACCGCGGCTGGACGGTCCAGGTGGCCCCGCTGGTGCGCCGCTGCCTGTCGCACGACCCGGAGCGCGTCCACGCCGATTTCCTCTACCAGGACCTGTTCTACGGGGCGAAGGAGCAGGGCGTGGCCGAACTGACCACCCTCGGCACGCTGTCCGAGGTGGCGCGCACGCTGGTGGCCAAGGAGCTCGAGGCCGACCAGGTGCATGCGGCGGTGGCGCCGATCGACGCCGGCGAACACATCCTGCTGCGGGTGAACCTGTACGCCCTCGACGGCGGCACGCCCTGGGGCAGCGTCGAGGTGCCGGTCGACCTGGCCGCGGACCTGGGTGCGGAAATGGACAACCTGTGCGATGCGCTGCTGTCGCTGGGCCTGGAAGGGGTGTCGGTGGCCACCGGCTTCAGCCCGGACGGACATGCCGAAGGCGCCGAACCGTATCGCGCCGATTGATACCGGCGGTGGCCGGGAGGCCTCCTTTTTCCTACAAGCTTCCTGTCGGGTAAGGCGGGGCGGCGCCAGCTGCCGCCACGACACCGGCCGCCGAATGAAAACGCAGGTGAAATGGCCTTCGCGGAAGCCCGGCCGGAAGCACTTATCGCTCGTACAGGGTAAAGAGTTTGACAACTTTTCGTAGTTGAACTTCCTGTTTTTCTGTAGGAGCAGCCCTACAGCAGCCAGCTCATCAGTGGGCTCCTCCCTATGAGGGGCGCCTGCCCAGCTCGCTTGCACTATTTCTTGATGCCAATATTGCAATGCATAAATGAAAATATTGGAAAATTTGCATGTTACGATCTCCGGGTACGGTCGGCTCCATGCTCGGCCGGAGACTGGCATCGAGAGAGAAAATCCGCCAGGCATCACCAACAATTAGATAGCGCCAACTAGGCGAAAAGGAAATGAATATGCCGACCCTGATCGTGTTTTGCCACCTCCGTTGGGACTTCGTCTTTCAGCGTCCGCAGCACCTGATGACCCGTTTGGCGGAACACTACGACATCGTGTTTATCGAGGAACCGGTATATGGCGAAGGCCAGGCCTTCCTGAAAAAGACGGCCGTGGCGCCGAACATCACCGTTTGCCAGCCGCATACCCCGATCCACGCACCGGGCTTCCACGACGACCAGATCCCGACCCTGCAGAACCTGCTGGCCGACCTGGTGCCAGGCGGCGAACAGCCGATCGTCTGGTTCTACACCCCGATGGCGCTGCCGCTGCTGCAGGGCCTGAACCCGTCCAAGATCGTCTATGACTGCATGGACGAACTGGCGATGTTCAAGAATTCGCCGAAACAGCTGCTGCAGCGCGAAAGCGCACTGCTGAACATGGCCGACGTCGTCTTCACCGGCGGCCCGAGCCTGTACCAGTCCAAGCGCGACCGCCACGCCAACGCCCACTGCTTCTCGAGCAGCGTCGACGCCAAGCACTTCCGCCAGGCGCAGGACCCCGACATTTCGCATCCTGACCAGGCCCATATCCCAGGCCCGCGCCTCGGTTTCTACGGCGTGATCGACGAGCGTTTCGACGTCGACCTGGTGTCAAACATGGCCGACGCGCACCCGGAATGGCAGATCGTGCTGGTCGGCCCGGTCGTCAAGATCGACCCGGCGACGCTGCCGAAGCAGCCGAACGTGCACTACATGGGCCAGCGCACCTATGACCAGCTGCCGCAGTTCCTGGCCGGCTGGGACGTCTGCCTGCTGCCGTTCGCGATCAACGATTCGACCAAGTTCATCAGCCCGACCAAGGTGCTCGAATACATGGCGGCCGAGCTGCCGTCGGTATCGACCCCGATCACCGACGTGGTGGTGCCGTACGGCGACGTGGTGGCCATTGCCGACACCGCCGAACAATACATCGCCGCCTGCGAACGCCAGCTGTCCATGAGCGAGGCCGAGCGCCAGGCCATGGGCAAGCGCATGCGCGAAGTCGTTGCCGGCACCTCCTGGGACCGCACCGCCACCAAGATGCACGAGCTGATCACCAGCGCCGTCCCGAACACCGCGGCCCAGCGCCTGGTCGCCGGCAAGGCCGAGGTGGCAAGCCCGGAACTGGCCACGGCCAAGGCCAGTCCGCTGCCGATTGCGAAAACCGCCTGAAGCGCATGACCGGCCACACAGCGTAAGCGGCCAGCGGGTGGCGACACCCGCTGGCTGGCGACTGCACGGCGGCGGACCTGTGAGGGTACCGCCGCCGTGTCTTTTTGCGCCTGCGTTTTTGAGCGCCAGTGGGCGCCGGCTCAATGCCGGACGAAACTGGCGCCGGGCGGCATCGGCGGCCAGGCGCCGGCCGGGTCGGCCGCATCGGCCACGCGCACCACCGACAGCGGGTGCGCGAACTGGATCTGCTCGCGCTGGAAGGCGCGGTAGACCTCCAGCAGGATCTCCTGCTGGGCATCCATGTGCAGGATGTAGTCGGGGCTGCGGAAGTGGTACACCACCTCGAAATCGAGCGACCAGTCGCCGTAGCGGAAAAAATGGGCACGCTCGAAGTCGACGTCGCTGCGCGCCGCGATGATGCCGCGCACGATGCCGGGAATGGCCGTGACCTGGGCTTCGCAGGTGCCGTAGGCCACGCGCAGGATGAAGGCCACGCGGCGCGACAGCATGCGCTTGTGGTTGTGGATGCGGCTCTTGAGCAGTTCGCCGTTCGAGAACACGATCTGCTCGCCGCCCAGGCCGCGCAGCCGGGTGGTCTTCAGGCCGATGTATTCGACTTCGCCGAGCGCGTCGCCGACGATGATGAAGTCGCCGACCTCGAACGGCTTGTCGAGCATGATCGAGAGCGACGCGAACAAGTCGCCCAGAATGTTCTGGGTCGCCAGCGCAACCGCGATGCCGCCCACGCCCAGGCTGGCCACCAGCGTGGTGATGTTGAAGCCGAAGTTATCGAGCATCATCAGGAAGGCCACGGTCCACACGACCAGGCGCAGCATGAAGAACAGGATGGTGCTGGACGCCTTGCGCGCGCCTTCTCCCGGCATGCCGAGCAGCTGGCTGCGCCAGCCGCGCAGGCCGGTGTCGCCCCAGATCCCGAGCTGCAGGATCAGCGAAGCGACCGCGAGGCGCGACACCACCAGGCGCAAGCTCTCCGGCATGTGGACGAAGATGCTGCCCAGGTAGACGCCGATCGCGAGCAGGAGCAGCAGGTAGGTCTTGCGCAGCATGCGCACCACCAGGTCGTCGATGCGCGTGACCGTCCGGCGCGACAGGTCGTCCAGGCGGCGCAGCGCCAGCGCCCGGATGACATACATCGCCGCCGTGGACCCGACGCACACGCCCAGCGCCAGCATCCAGCTTTCCAGATCGTTATTGTTCAGCAGATACTCCATCCCGCACTCCCGTCAGCGCTTGACGCCAGCACCCAGTGTGCGGTGCAGGGGGGCGCGGGGCGCGCACAGTTGACAGTCAGGCACCTGCCTCGATACATTGGCCCATGGCCAAGCACACCCTCTCCTGTGGCACCCTGGTGGTCAATCCGCGGCGCGAGCTGCTGCTGTGCCACGTCACGCACACGCCCAAATGGGATATCCCGAAAGGCATGCTGGACCCGGGCGAAACCGAGCTGGAGGCGGCGATGCGCGAGCTGCGCGAGGAGTCCGCCCTGGTGTTCGATGCGGCGCGCTTCCGTGACCTCGGGCCCTTCGCCTACCGTCGCGACAAGCGCCTGCACCTGTTCATGGTGGAGTGCGGCCCCGGGCTGGAGAGCCTGGCCCACCTGCACTGCAGCACCACCTTCCCGCACCATGTGACCGGCAGGCCCACGCCCGAGATGGACGGCTACCGCTGGGCGGCGCGCGGGGAGCTGCCCGGCCTGTGCTGGCCGCGCATGGGAGAGGTGCTGATGAAGATCGACTGGTAGGGACAGGCCTGTGGGAGTCGGCCTTGCGCCACCGGCCGGCGAATGCCGCTAGTATGGGCGCCCTGTGATCGCGCCGTGACCGGACGCCGTGAACGGCATCCGGCGGCGCTCCTGCCGCAACCTGTACTGGAGGAAGAACAATGACTAGTCAACTGCCCGCCACCGGCTATGAAGTGGCCGACATCATGCGCGGCATCTACGGCGACGGCATCATCGCCTGCCGCGGCGCCTTCGAGCGCGGCCTGATCGAAGAACTGGGCGCCGACATCGACCTGCTGTTCCGCGAGGCCCAGGCCCGGCCCGGCGGGGCGCTCAACCGCGGCCCGAACCGGTTCTATGTCGAAGTCCACCCGGAGCGGCTGCGCGGCTTCGTGGCGATCGCCAGCCATCCATGGGTGGTGGCCGTGTGCAGCGCGGTGCTGGGACCGGACTACCGGCTGGTCGAAGTCGGCTTCGACGTGCCCGGCCCGGGCGCCATGCACCAGCCCTGGCACCGCGACTTCGCGTCGCCGCCGGAAACTGCGCGCGGCCGGCGCCTGAGCTCGCTCGCCTTCAACATCACCACCGTCGACGTCACCGAAGACATGGGGCCGTTCGAGATCGCCCCCGGCACCCAATGGGACCTGTTCGGCGGAGACCCGATGTTCCCAGGTCCAGAACTGTGGCCGCGCTACGACGCCCGCGCCGAGCGCAAGATGCCGAAGATGGGCGACATCTCGGCGCGCTCGGCCCTGACCATCCACCGCGGCACGGCCAATCAGTCGAACCGTTCGCGCCCGGTGCTGGTGGTGGGCGCCGACGCGCCCGATGCGACCAACGCCATCCGCCACGACCTGCAGATGTCGCGTGCTTTCCACGACAGCCTGCCGCCGCAGGTGCGCGAGCACCTGAGCTGCCGGGTGGTGGATCGGCTCGAGCCGATCCAGCAGGCCCATACCATCGAGGGCCTGAAGATGGGCGTGACGATGGGGTGAGGCGCCTGGCCGACGCGGCGCCCTCGTGCGGGCGCACGCTAGCTCTGCCCGTCCTTGTGCCGATCCCGCGAAGGCAGGTTCTTTTCCAGGATCGCCCACAGGATCAGGCCGTAGGCCAGCAGGCGCACCAGGTAATGCAGCGGCGAATCCTCGCCGGTTTCGTTCAGCACCGCGGAATAAATCCGGTGCAGGCCCTCGATGAAGAACGAGAGGGCGAAATACATGAAGAAGCGGTCGCCCGAGCTGCGCCAGAAGCGCAGGAAGAACAGGGCGATGGTCAGCGAGGCCATCGAGATCGCACCGTACATCATCTGGCTCATCGGCTTACTCCTTCTCGTAGATCAGGCCGTACAACAGCAGCAGGCAGGCCACCAGGGCGCTGACCAGGCGCAGCGGCATGAAGTCGACATCCGGGAAGACGATCTTGTCGAATATCAGGAACAGGTTGTTGAAGGTCATCACCGCGAAACAGGAGCCGCTCCAGAACAGGAGGCGGTGGCGGGTGCGGCGGTAGCTGGCGAACAGCAGCCAGGTACAGGCCAGCGAGGTCAGCATGCACAACGTATAGATGAGTGCGCCCATTAGGGTTCCTTGCGCAAACGGAAAGCATCGGCGAACTGCTGCGCCTTGCGGTCGAGGGTGGAGTGGATCAGGAGGGTGATGTCGACCAGGTGCCGGGCGTACAGTTCGGCCAGCAGGTCGATGCGTTCGCGCAGCGGCTCGGTCGCCGGCGCGTAACAATAGGTATGCGCGCGCTTGGCCGGGTCCTGCGAGGCGCAGGGCCTGGCCATGACGGCGCGGCACAGTTCGTCGAGCAGGGCCAGGGCCGTGCGCTCGCTGATATACAGCCGGGAAGCGAGCATCTCTCCAGTCCATTGCTGGTCGGGATCGGCGCGCAACAGCAGCAGTGCTTCCAGGAAGGGCACGGAGGGCACGCTCGTCAGGACGAACCGGCGCAAGTCCTCGGGGATGGGTGGACGGTCCATTCGGGTCTATCGGAATTTCCCAAAAGGAATCTTTAAAATAAAACGGGAATTCTAGACCATTCTTTGCGGAAAGGCATTCAATCGTGCGCACGGGTATGAAGGCAGCGCAAACAGCTGTTTGCGCCCCATCAAAGACAAGCGGCTACAATGCGGCTTGTTCCCCTGCCATTCGCACACCATGCTTCGTTCTTTCCTGGCACGCCTCGGCCTCGCGGCGGCCCTGCTGTTCTCCGGCGCCGTCTATGCCGCCGGCTGCCCCTCGCATTACCTGGACGGGCGTCCGCCCGAAATCCGCAACCCGAAACTGGCGGTCGACACGCGCGAGCTGTGCTACGGCGTGTTCGGCGTCATGCATTCGGGCGTGACCCGCACCCCACTGTGGTCGGCCGAGTTCCTGCGCGCCGACAACCTGGAGGCGGCCGAGGGGCTGGAGCGCGACAATGCCTTCCACGCCGAGCCGCGCCTGCCGCGCGGCCAGCGCGCCGAGCTCTCCGATTACGCACGCAGCGGCCTGGATCGCGGCCACCTGGCGCCGAACGGCGACATGCCCGACCGCCGCGCCCAGCGCGAGAGCTTTTCGCTGGCGAACATGGTGCCGCAGGACCGCGACCACAACCGCCATATCTGGGCCCCGATCGAAGGCGCGGTGCGCAAGATGGCGAAGAAGGAGGGCGCCCTGTACGTGATTACCGGCCCGGCTTTCCTGGGCACGAATTTGCGCAAGGTCGGCCAGGTGCTGGTGCCGAGCCACCTGTACAAGGTGGTGTACAGCCCGCGCCAGAAAGCGGCCGCCGCCTGGTTCGTCGAGAACCGGGCCGACGCCCCGATCCAGGCCATTCCCGTGGCCGAGCTCGAGCGCATCGTCGGCATCGAACTGCTGCCCTCGCTGACGCGGCAGCAGAAGGAACACATGCTTGCCTTGCCCAAGATCCGCCAGCGCAAGAACAGATACTGAACCCTGGAGGCGCCATGACCCGCAAGAAGAGCTTTACCCCGTATGCCAACGAAGCCGAGGTATTGGAGATCGGCAACCTGATGCTGGAGAACCGGGTCGACCGCATCACGGTGTCGGGCGACGTCGACCTGACCGCCGACAAACAGGGCTTGCAGGACGCCAGGGTTCTGCACGAAACACTGGGCGCCATTGTCGCCGCGCTCGAGGCGCGCGAGCTGCCCGACCGGCTGCCGCCACCGGAGGTCAAGACCGTCGCCAACCCTTTCGACTGAGGCCGGGTTTTCCTGCGACTCCGTGCACGGCAGTCGCGCGCGCGCCCCGGCAGGTTTGGAGTAATCTCGACCCATTCGCCCAGCCGTGGCGGGTGCATCGCCTGCAATGGCCTGCGCCATGACCTTGACCATTTCGGAGGAACGACCATGCAACATACTCTCGTAGCCGTGTTCGACAACCGGACCGACGCCCAGAATGCAATGAACGAACTCTTGTCCTCGAACTTCTCGCGCCAGGACGTTCGCATGTCCAATGCCGACCCGACCGGCATGACCGACAGCGTGACCGGCCATCCCGGCCGCGATACCTCCGAGCCCGGTGAAAGCCTCGGCGCCAGCATCAAGCACTTCTTCCACGACCTGTTCGGCGCCGACCACGGTGACCGCATCAGCCGCTACGAGGGTGCGGTCACGCGCGGCCACCATGTCCTCACCGTCACCGCCGAGTCGCTGCCGGAAGTCGAGCGCGCGGCCGACATCATCGAGCGCTATGGCCCGACCGATATCGACGAACAAGCCTCGGGCACCGGCATGGCCGGCATGCCGGAGTCCATGCGCATGAGCGGCGCGGGCGGCATGCAGCAGTCGGCCCAGCCGTCGGCGCAGGCGGCCCCGGTCCTGTCGCAGCAGCTCGAAGACGCAGGTGACCGCAAGCTGTTCGCGCAGCAGTCGCTGAACCAGGCCGAGCCGATGGGCCAGACCTACCAGGAGCCGATGGGCAAGAGTGGCCTGAGCGCCACCGGCGGCACCTCCTTCCAGGGTTCGACCCTGCAGGAAAACGCGGTCCAGGGCTCGTCCCTCGAGGGTTCGGCCTACCAGGGCGCCGGCGCCGCTTCGCAGCAGCGCGACACCCGCACCGGCAGCGCTTCCACCCCCAACATGGGATCGATGGAAATCCAGCGCGGCAAGTCGCGCATCTATTCGCCGGCGACGGGGACGGGTTCAAGCCCTAGCCTGGACATCGGCAGCACCTTCGGCGACGACGACGAGTACTACCGCAACCACTTCCTCGCCAACTACAGCAGCAGCGGCGACGACTACGACAGCTACCGTCCGGCCTATTCCTTCGGCTCCGACATGGCGCGCGACACCCGCTACAGCGGCCGCCAATGGGACGAGGTCGAGCCCGAACTGCGCAGCAGCTGGGACAGCCGCAGCGCCGCCGGCGCCGGGGCCGGCGCGACCTGGGACAAGATGAAGGCCGCCGTGCGCCGCGGCTGGGACCGTATCACGAGCGACGATGACGATACGCGTTTTCGCAGCCACTACGACACCCACCTGAGTGTCTCGGGCGACGACTACGACGACTACAAGCCGGCCTATTCCTACGGCGCAGAAATGCGCAAGAGCCAGATGTTCCGCAACCAGCCATGGGACGACATCGAGGGCGACATGCGCCGCGGCTGGGATTCGCGCATCGCCAACGGCACCGGCAGCACGGCAGGCACCGAAGGCGTGGGCGGGGCCTGGGACAAGATGAAGTCGGCCGTGCGCCATGGCTGGGAAAGCATGACCGGGGGCCATGGCACGTCCACCGCCGACCGTCTGGATCTCGACGACGACGACACTGCCTACCGCAGGCACTGGAACGCCACCTACAGTTCCACCACCGAGGCGTCGTCCTATGACGAATACAAGCCTGCCTATTCCTACGGCTCGGAAATGGCGCGCAACGAGAAATACCGCGGCCGCCAGTGGATCGAGGTGGAAAACGACCTGCGTACCGACTGGGATGCCCGCTACGGCAGCGGCGGGCAGTCGACCTGGGAGAAGGTGAAGTCGGCGGTGCGTCATGGCTGGGATCGGATGACGTCGTAATTTGCGGTAGCGGTTCGCCCCGGCGGAGGCCGGGGCCCAAGTTTTCACGCCCACCCACAAACCCAAAAAAAATCGGCGCCCACGGCGCCGATTTCACAACCAAAGAACTAACTCACTCCGCAAACGCCTGCACCGCCGGCGTGATCTTCACCGCTTCCGGCTTGATCCCCAGCTTCATCGAACCGATCTTCTGGTCTTCATCGAGCAGCGCCTGCGGCTTGTTGGCGTCGTACTTGACCGGCGAGAAGGCGTCGCTCACCAGCTTTTCCTTCAGCTCGGCCGCATCCTTGGTGATCACCACCACCGACAGGTTCTTGCTCGACAGGTGCTTTCTGATCGCCGCATTCACGTCGGCCACGGTCAGCTTCGCCAGGCTGTCTCGCATCATGCGGGTAAATTCCGGCGTGCGGTACCACTGGGCGTCGAGCGCATAGCCCAGCTGCTGGTCTTGCGTCGCCGTCATGACGAACACGTTCTTCATCAAATAGCCGCGGGTGGTCTCGAAATCCTGCTGGCTCAAGCCATTTGCCACCAGCTTGTCCAGCTCGAACAGCGCGGCGCGCAGGGCGAAGTGGCCGTTCTGCGGGGCGACCGGGCGGATCCAGACTTCGAACAGCTGCGCCTTGCGGCCCAGGTTCGGATTCGGGAAGAACTGGAACATCCCGCGCGGGAAGGCTTCGATATAGGCGTAGTCGCCGTAGTTCAGGCCACGCTTTTCACGAATGCGCTGGTACAGGCGCGCGCTCGAGGCGCGGTGCTCGCCCAGCCAGGTCTTGGCCATCCACAGGGCCGGGAAGTCCGGATGCGAACGGGTGACTTCCAGAGGCAGGCCGAAGGAGATCGCGGTCGCGCGGGTGTTCTTCTCGACGATCTCGACTTCCAGGCCATTGGGCATGCGGCCGCGGATGGCCGGGGTCGGCGCCAGGCCGGTGCCGGCGGGCAGGCGCGACAACGCGGTCGTGAGCGAAGCGATCATCTTCTCGGACACGTCGCCCGAGATGGCGACACGCACCGCGCCCTTGGCATAGGCCTGGCGGTAGAAGTTCTTCACGTCCTCCAGGGTGATCGACTCGATGCCCTTGCCGGTGCCCAGCACCGGGTGGCCGTAGGGCGTGCCGGCGAAGACGTTCGCCTGCAGGCGCTCCTTGCCGAATTCTTCCTCGTTGTTATCCTTGAGGTCGAGTACCAGCGCATTCTTCTGCGCGTCCTTCAGGCGGCGGAAGTCGTCCTCGCGAAAGCCGGGGTCCGTCAACAACGGCAGGGCGATGCCGAGATACTGGTCCCAGTTGTCCTTGTGGGTGGTGCCGGTGAAGGTGGTCATCTCCTTGTCGGTCTGCTCGGTAAGGCTGGCCGCAAGCGGGAACAGGGCCTTGGTGACCTCGTCGATCTTGCGCTCGCGCGAACCGGCGGACGCCACCATCGCGGCGGTCAGCGCGGCCAGGCCTTCCTTGCCTTTCGGATCATGCGCGGAGCCGGCCGCGAACAGCAGCTTGAAGCGGATCTGCGGCAGCGCCGATTTCTGGACCAGCACGTCGAACTTCGTCTCGCCGGCCTTGGGTGCGAAAGCCGCGAGCTTGGGCAGCGTGCCAACCGCCGCCGGCAGCGCCTCATGCGACAGGGTAGTGACCACCATCGAGTCGTCCACCAGGTATTTGCGGGCGGCAGCCTGCAGATCGGCCGGGGTGAGGCTGTCGACCACGCGGTAGTAGCGGTTCAGGGTGCCGTAGGAACGGTCGAAGTGCACATAGGACGCGAGGGTCGAGGCGATCGCCTCGGTGTTGTCGAGCGAGCGGATCAGGCCGTACTTGTTGGCCGACTTGGCATCGGCCAGGGCGCTCGCCGCCACCGGCTCGTCGCGCAGCTTCGCGACCGTCTCCAGGATGGCGTCGCGCACGTACACGGCGTCGGAGGCCTTCTTGACGCGGGCGCCGATCGTGGCCAGGTTGGCGTCGACCCGGTTCGGCGTGAAGTCGAACAGCTGGTCGACCTTCTGTTCGTCCTGCACCAGGCGCTTGTACAAGGTCGAAGTGCGCCCGAACGAGAGCGACAGCAGCATCGACAGCGCGGCCTGGTCTTTCTGCGTTTCCGAGAAGGCAGGGGCGCGGAAGGCCACGGTCACCAGGGGGAGGGTCGGGGTCGGCCATGGCACGTGGCGGTATTGGGCGCCGCGCGCCGGCGGCTCGACCGGGACGTTCGACTTGAAGCTGCCGCGTTTCCACGCGCCGAAGTAGCGCTCGACCATCGCGATGGCCTTGGCCGGCTCGACGTCGCCGGCGATGATGACGGTGGTGCGCTCCGGGCGGTACCAGCGGTCGAAGAAGACCTTCGAATACTCGTACTGGTTGGGCATGTCCTCGATGTCCTTGAGGAAGCCCATCGTCGTGTGGCGATAGGTGTGGGTGGTGAAGGCGGCTTCGCGCTGGACCTCGAACAGCTTCTGCATCGGGTTCGCGCTGTTCTTGTTGTACTCGCCGAGCACGGCGCGCGATTCGGTCTTGAAGGCCTCGACCGGATAGGACAGGTGCTGGAAACGGTCGGCTTCGACCTTGAGCACGGTCTCCAGGTCTTCCTTGGCGAAGGTGGTGTAGTAGTTGGTCAGGTCGTCGCTGGTGTAGGCGTTCTGGCGCGCACCGGCTTTCGTGATGATCTGCTGGTATTTCTCCGGCGGATAGGTAGGGGTACCGCGGAACATCATGTGCTCGAAGAAGTGGGCGAAGCCCGACTTGCCCGGCTCGACTTCATTGCGTGAACCGGTCTGCACCGGGATGTGCACGGACACCAGGTTCGGGAAGCCGGTCGGCACCACGATCACCTTCAGGCCGTTCGGCAGGGTTTTTTCAATGGCCTTGAAGGGCAGCACGTTGGCGCTGGCGGCCACTTTGGCGGGCGGCGCGGCCATGGCCGGCGCCGCGAAGGCCAGCAGCGCGGCGGGAATGATGGTCGCCAGCAGGCTGCGGGACAGGATGGGTTTCGACACGGTCTCTCCTTATTGGAATATTGCTAACCGCGAAGGATAGAATATTCGACAAGGAAAGAACAGCGAATTCAGGCGTGCATATGCGCGGCGCGGCGGCCGCTGTTACGCCGCTTCGCTCAGGGGCAGGCTGATGCGGTTGCGCCCCAGGTGCTTGGCCCGGTACAGGGCGGCGTCGGCGATCGCGACCAGCTGGCTGGCGGTGCTGTCGGGACCGGCAATCGCGGTGGCCGCGCCGATCGACACCGTCACGTGCCGGGTCGGGGCAGTGGAGGGCAGCTGCAGCTGCTCGACCCGGCAGCGGATGCGTTCGGCCACGATGGCCGCGCCCTTGAGCGACTGGTTCGGCAGGATCACGGCGAACTCCTCGCCGCCGTAGCGCGCGACCAGGTCATTGGCGCGCATTTCGCTCGACACCGCCTTGGCGATGCGCTTGAGGCATTCGTCGCCCCCTAAATGGCCGTTGGCGTCGTTATAGGCCTTGAAGTTGTCGACGTCCACCATCAGCAGCGACAGCGGCTGGCCCTGGCGCAGGGCGCGCGCCCATTCGGCGTGCAGGGTGTCGTCGAAGCAGCGGCGGTTGGCCAGACCCGTCAGGCCGTCGCGGGTGGCCAGCTGCTCGAGCGCCACCTGGGCCATCTTTTCCTCGGTCAGGTCGCGCAGGGTTTCCACCACGGCCGACAATTCGCCTTCGGAATCGTAGATCGGGCTGGCGTCGGCCGCCAGGTAGCGGCGGCGGCCGGCGCGCGGCATGTCGAACCAGCTCTCCAGGCACAGGCTGGCCGGGGCGGCGTCGGGCGCGCAGCGCGGGATGATCTGGCGCACCTCGTCGGTACGGTTCTGCAGCACCAGGTCGGCCAGGGTAGGGCGCCGGTGCTCGTAGAAGCTGCGCCAATGGTCGCTGGTGCCGAGGATTTCGCGTGCGGGAACGCCGGTCAGCCGTTCGCAGGCCCGGTTCCAGATCATGACGCGGGCATTGCGGTCGAGTACGAAGACCGGGATCGAAATGGTTTCCATCAGTTGACCGACGAAGGCATCGTCTTTGACGAGTGCGTTCGCGGCTGGCAGGTTGATGCCGGCGCTTGTTATTGTCGAACTGATCATAAGGTCCTCTGCGGTTCCGGTCCGGCAGCCGAATGACTGCCAACAGGAAACGATTTTGCTACCGCAAGCGGAGAATCTTATTGATTTTGAGCAAGACTATTCACAGGTGCTCGACATTACCCGTGGCGCCGATTCACGCCATGAGCGGCTCCCGCCTGACCGGCAGGGTGACGGCGACGACCGTGCCGCCGCGCCGCCCGCCGGCCAGGCGCATGCTGCCGCCCAGGGCTTCGGCGCGTTCGCGCATGCCGTCCAGGCTGCTGCCGCGTTGCGGCTGAACGGCCGGGCCGGTGCCGTCGTCTTCCACCTTCAGGGTGATGTCGCGGGCCGAATCGACCAGGGTGACGCAGACCATGGTCGCCTGCGCATGGTGGGCCACGTTGGCCAGCGCTTCCTGCAGGGCGCGGAACAGCACGGCGTCGGTTTCGCGGTCGGTGGCGCACGGGGCGGCCGGGTCGCTGCCGGCGTCGAAGCGGTAATCCAGCCCGTGCAGGCGGGCGAACTCGGCAAGATGGCGCTCGGCGGCCTGGCGCAGGGTGGTGCCGGGGGCGATCGGGCGCAGGCCGGCGACGATGGCGCGCACGGCCCGGATCGATGCATCGAGGTTGGCGATCGAGGCAGTAAGCTTGTCGTGGATCGCCGGCGAAGTGCCGCGCACGGCGGCCTGCTGCAGCGCGAGTTCGACGCGCAGGGCCAGCAGCCGGTGGCCGAGCTCGTCGTGCAGGTCGCGCGCGATACGGGACCGCTCGGATTCGCGCACGCTTTCCTGGCCATGCACCAGCCGGCACAGCACTTCATGGCTGCCGGCCAATGCATTTTCGACATCGGCATGGGCATGGCGTTCGGCCGCCAGTTGGAGCTCGAGCGAGCGGCTGCGTTCTTCCGCGGCGCGCGAGCGGCGCTGCAGCAGCACGGCCAGCGCGAGGGCGGCCAGCGCCACCATGGCGGTTGCCAGCAACTCGGGCGCCGCGCCGCGCAGCGGCAGCGGCACCGCCGCGGCAAGCTCGGCGCGTGCTGCTGGCGTGGCGGCGGCGCTTGCCGCCAGCGCCGACAGCAGGATTAGGAATGAGATGGACTTTGTCATGGCTTCCTTCTGACTCACGTTCGGAACATTCCTCAGGAAGGTACATCGGAGTCCGACGGAGAATATTGTCGATAGTCAATGCATGAACGCCACACCGGGTCGCGCCAGGGGCCTTGGGCGGACCGCGGCAGTAGCATGGCAGCGGCGCGGCGCGCTATAATGGAAGGTTGACGAGAGGCTTACCGTGACTTACAGCATCAAAGAGATCTTCTACACCTTGCAGGGAGAAGGCGCCCATGCGGGGCGCCCGGCCGTGTTCTGCCGCTTCTCCGGCTGCAACCTGTGGACCGGCCGCGAGCAGGACCGCGCCACCAGCATCTGCCGCTTCTGCGATACCGATTTCGTCGGCACCGACGGCGAGCGCGGCGGCAAGTTCCGCGACGCCGCGGCTCTGGCAGCCGAGATCGACGGCCTGTGGCCGGCCCTGCACCCGGCCAGCAAATACGTCGTGTTTACCGGCGGCGAGCCGCTGCTGCAGCTCGACCGAGCCCTGATCGACGCCATGCACGCGGTCGGCTTTACCATCGCCATCGAGACCAACGGCACGCTGCCGGTGCCGGAAGGGGTGGACTGGATCTGCGTCAGCCCGAAGATGGGCTCGCAGCTGGTGGTCGCCCGGGGCAATGAGATCAAGGTCGTCATCCCGCAGGTCGGCCAGGATCTGGCCGCCTACGAGGGACTCGATTTCGAGAACTTCTACGTACAGCCGATGGACGGCCCGCTCGCCGCACAAAACACGCGCCTGGCGATCGAGACCTGCCGCAGCAATCCCAAGTGGAAGCTCAGCCTCCAGACCCACAAACTCCTCCAGATTCCTTAAGTTCACCGAAGCCGCAATGTTGACCATTACCCGCAAGCTGGAATTCGATGCAGGCCATCGCATTCCCGACCACAAGAGCCAGTGCCGCAACCTGCACGGCCACCGCTATACCCTCGAGATCACCCTGACCGGCGAAGTCATCAACGCTGAAGGAAATTCCGACAACGGCATGATCATGGATTTCTCCGACGTCAAGACGCTGGCCAAGGAACACCTGGTCGACGTCTGGGACCATGCCTTCCTCGTGTACGAAAAAGACGACAAGGTACGCGAGTTCCTCGCTTCGCTGCCCGGCCACAAAACGGTCGTGATCGACTGCATCCCGACGGTCGAGAACCTGGCGCGCGTCGCCTTCGGCATCCTGAAGACGGTCTTTACCGACCGCTACGGCACCGGTTTGCGCCTGCACAAGCTGGTGCTGCACGAAACCCCGAACTGCTGGGCAGAAGTCCTCGATGCCTGAGCAGGCGCCTGGCGACGCCGCCTTCCGCTTCATGGGACTGGCGCTCGAGCAGGCCAGGCTGGCCTGGGCCGAGGGAGAGGTGCCGGTCGGCGCGGTCGTGGTCAAGGACGGCGAAGTCGTCGCCGTCGGTTACAACCAGCCGATCGGGCGCCACGACCCCACCGCCCACGCCGAGATCGTCGCCTTGCGCGCGGCGGCGGAAAAGCTCGGCAATTACCGGCTGCCCGGCTGCGAGCTCTACGTCACGCTGGAGCCCTGCATCATGTGCTCGGGCGCGATGATGCACGCACGGCTGGCGCGGGTGGTGTATGCCGCGCTCGACCCCAAGACCGGCGCCTGCGGCTCGGTAGTGAATTTGTTCGAGCAGGAAAAACTGAACCACCACACCGAGGTGGCGGGCGGCCTCATGGCCGAGGAGGCCAGCAGCCTGCTCAAGGCCTTCTTCGCCGAGCGCAGGGCAGCGTCCCGCAAATTGCCGGCCGCGCCGTAGACCACGGCACTGCGCCGCGTCAGGCCGGCGCACCGGGTGCGAGCGCCCGCAGGCTTGCGAAAGTGGTATGCTCGATTCAAGCCGTCCCGCACGGCGAGTCCATTCCACCGCAACAACGAGGGAACCGATGCCGCCCTGCGCGGCGCCGATACGTCGCCATGCCAACGCTGAACGCCAACGGAATCCGCATCGCCTTCGATACCTCGGGCGATCCAAAGGCCGTGCCGCTGCTGCTGGTGCATGGCCTCGGCATGCAGCTTGCAAGCTGGCCCGACGAATTCGTCGACGGCCTGGTCGAGCTCGGCTTCTACGTGATCCGTTTCGACAACCGCGACAGTGGCCTGTCCACCAAGTTCGAGCAGGCCGGCGTGCCCAACCTCTCCATCGCGGCGCTCAAATCCTCGCTCGGCTGGCCGCTGCGCGCCGCCTACCGCCTCGACGACATGGCCGAAGACGCCATCGGCGTGCTTTCCGCGCTGGGCGTGGCGCGCGCCCACGTGGTCGGGGTATCGATGGGCGGCATGATCGCCCAGATCCTCGCCGCGCGTCACCCGCAGCGCATCCTGAGCCTGACCTCGATCATGTCGAGCAGCTGCCGGCGCGGCTTGCCGGGGCCGGAGAAGAAGCTGCGCAAGCTCCTTGGCCGTCGCCCGGCCAACCCGGCCGATATCGAGAGCATCATCGACCAGGGCATGGAAGTCATGCGCGCCATCGGCAGCCCGTCCTATCCGACGCCCGAGCGCCTGCTGCGGCGGCGCGTGGCCCGCTCGGTGCGGCGCAGCTATTGCCCCAGCGGGGTGGCGCGCCAGATGATGGCGATCGCCGCCTCGGGCGACCGCTGCGCCCAGCTGGCCGCCATCACCGCGCCCTCGCTGGTGATCCATGGCGCGGCCGACCCGCTGGTGCCGCTGGCCTGCGGCGAGGATACCGCCAGCCGCATCCCCGGCGCCCGCCTCGAAATCATCCAGGGCATGGGCCACGACCTGCCGCCGCAACTGGCCGAGCGCCTGCTCGCCTTGATCGATGCCCACGCCAGGGGTAAGATGCTTCCGGACTCAACACCCCGGCTATTTGTCAAACAGTGATCACCCAACAAATCGGCATCGCCATCGTCGCCCCTGGCGGCCAGGCCCTCGACCCCTGCGCGGTCGACCGCGCAGTCGCCCGCCTCGAGGCGCACGGCTGCCTGGTCCACAATTACTACGACCACGCTTCCATCCACGAGCGCTTCGGCGGCACCGACAGGGGCCGCCTGGCCCAGCTGCAGGCGGCCGTGGCCGACCCGGACATCCAGCTGATCATGGCCCTGCGCGGCGGCTACGGCACCACCCGCCTGCTGCCGCAGATCGATTTCGACGCAATCGCCGAGAGCGGCAAGCTGGTGGTGGGTTTTTCCGACGTCACCGCCATCCACATGGGCCTGATGGCCCGCACCGGCGCCCTCAGCTATACCGGGCCGATGCTGGTGGGCGACTTCGGGGCGCGCGAGACGGTCCCGTTCACGCTCGATAATTTCTGGCACTGCCTGGCCGGGCCGACCCATACCATCCTGGAGACCGCCGGCGGCAATCCCTGCCTCGAGACCTCCGGCACGGTCTGGGGCGGCAACCTGGCGATGGTGGCGTCGCTGCTGGGCACCCCGTATTTTCCGGACATCGACGGCGGCATCCTCTACCTCGAGGACATCGGCGAGCATCCCTACCGGGTCGAGCGCATGCTGCTGCAGCTGGAGCATGCCGGGGTGCTGGCGCGCCAGCGCGCCGTCGTGCTGGGCGAGTTCTCGGGCTACCAGCTCGGCGCGAACGACAACGGCTACGGTTTCGACACCATGCTGGCGCACTTGCGCGCCACGCTTCCGCTGCCCGTCATCCACGGCCTGAGCTTCGGCCATGGTCCGCGCCGGGTGACGATTCCCTTCGGCGCGCAGGGGCGGCTGGCGTCGAACCTCGACGGCTTCACACTGAGCTTGTCGGATTACCCGACACTGCGCGCGGCCGCCTCGGTCTCGCCCAGTCGCTGCGGCGATGGTAAAATGCACGGTTAATCGTAAACTCCGCTTCTAAAGGTTTCCCAGTGCTATCCACAGCCAATATCACCATGCAGTTCGGCGCCAAGCCGCTGTTCGAGAACATCTCCGTCAAGTTCGGCGACGGCAACCGTTACGGCCTGATCGGGGCGAACGGCTGCGGCAAGTCGACCTTCATGAAGATCCTCGGCGGCGACCTGGAGCCATCGGCCGGCAACGTCAGCCTCGACCCGGGCGAACGCCTCGGCAAACTGCGCCAGGACCAGTTCGCCTACGAAGACATCCGCGTGCTGGACGTCGTCATGATGGGCCACACCGAGCTGTGGAACGCCATCTCGGAACGCGACGCGATCTACGCGAATCCGGAAGCGACCGACGACGATTACATGCGCGCCGCCGAGCTCGAGGGCAAGGTCGCCGAATACGACGGCTACTCGGCCGAAGCGCGCGCCGGTGAACTGCTGCTGGGCCTGGACATCTCGGGCGACCTGCATCAGGGCCCGATGAGCGCCGTCGCGCCCGGCTGGAAGCTGCGCGTGCTGCTGGCCCAGGCCCTGTTCTCGAACCCGGACATCCTGCTGCTGGACGAGCCGACCAACAACCTGGACATCAACACGATCCGCTGGCTGGAAGACATGCTCAACCAGCGCAATTCGACGATGATCATCATCTCGCACGATCGCCACTTCCTGAACCAGGTCTGCACCCACATCGCCGACATGGACTACGGAACCCTGAAGGTCTACCCGGGTTCCTACGACGACTACATGCTGGCCTCGACCCAGGCGCGCAACCAGCAGCTGGCCAACAATGCCAAGGCCAAGGAAAAGGTCGCCGAACTGCAGGAGTTCGTGCGCCGCTTCTCGGCCAACAAGTCCAAGGCGCGCCAGGCGACCTCGCGCGCCAAGCAGATCGACAAGATCAAGATCGAAGACTTCAAGCCATCCTCGCGCGCCTATCCGTTCGTGCGCTTCGAAGTCGAGAAGAAGCTGCACCGCCTGGCGGTGGAAACCGAGGGCTTGAGCAAGGCCTACGACCGTCCGCTGTTCAAGAATTTCTCGATCATGATCGAGGCCGGCGAGCGCGTCGCGATCATCGGCGCCAACGGCGCCGGCAAGACCACGCTGCTGCGCTGCATCGGCGGCAAGGACATCACCGGCCTGGACGCCGACCATGGCCGCACCAAGTGGGCCGAGAACGCGAACGTCGGCTACATGCCGCAGGATCCGACCGAGGAATTCCCGACCGACGCCGTTCTCACCGACTGGATGGGACGCTGGACGAAAGAGGGCGACGACGACCTGGCCGTGCGCTCGATCCTGGGCCGCCTGCTGTTCGGTGGCGACGAAGTCAAGAAGTCGGTCAAGGTGCTCTCCGGTGGCGAGAAGGGCCGCATGATGTACGGCAAGCTGATGCTGGGCCGCCACAACGTCATGCTGCTGGACGAGCCGACCAACCACATGGACATGGAATCGATCGAGTCGCTCAACATCGCGCTGGATAAATACGAAGGCACCCTGATCTTCGTGTCGCACGACCGCGAGTTCGTGTCCTCGCTGGCCACGCGCGTGCTCGAAGTGAAGGAAAACGAAATCGTCGATTTCCGCGGCAGCTACGAAGACTACCTGAGCAGCCAGGGTATCGAGGCTTAGCAAGATTCGTAGGGTGGGCGGGGTAATTTCGGGCAGTGCCCGGAATTACGAACGCCCCCGCGTTCAAACCACATGTGAACAGCCGCGCGGACAGCATCAACGTGAGTTGAACGCGCGGGCGGCCAAGCCGCCCACCCTACGAGAACCATCTCCTGCACAGTGAGACCATGACCCCATGATGACCGTACCGATCAAGACCTACGAATACGACCACCCGCAAGGGGGCAGCGCCTGTACCGCCGAGGCCTGGGCACGCACGCCTGCAACGCCGACCGCCGCCGAGAAAACCGAGCTCAAGGAGCGCATCCGCCGCTTGTTGAAGGAACGCGATGCGGTGCTGGTCGCCCACTATTACGTCGATGCCGACCTGCAGGACCTGGCCGAGGAAACCGGCGGCTGCGTGTCGGACTCGCTGGAAATGGCGCGCTTCGGCCGCGACCACCCGGCCAGGACCCTGGTGGTGGCCGGTGTGCGCTTCATGGGCGAATCGGCCAAGATCCTGAGCCCGGAGAAAACCATCCTGATGCCGGACCTGGATGCAACCTGTTCGCTGGATCTCGGCTGCCCGGCAGACGAATTCGCGGCATTCTGCGACCAGCATCCGGACCGCACCGTGGTGGTCTACGCCAACACCAGCGCCGCCGTGAAGGCGCGCGCCGACTGGATGGTGACGTCCTCGATCGGCCTCGACATCGTCAAGCACCTGCACGAGCAGGGCAAGAAGATCCTGTGGGCGCCCGACCGCCACCTGGGCGCCTGGATCCAGAAGCAGACCGGGGCCGACATGCTGCTGTGGCAGGGCTCCTGCCTGGTGCACGATGAATTCAAGGGCGTCGAGCTCGACCTGCTGAAGGCCGAGCACCCTGAAGCCAAGGTGCTGGTGCACCCCGAGTCGCCAGCAGCGGTGGTGGCCCAGGCCGACGTGGTCGGCTCGACCACCCAGCTGATCAACGCTGCGGTGAACCTGCCGGCGACCACCTTCATCGTGGCGACCGACAACGGCATCCTGCACAAGATGCGCCTGGCCGCGCCGGGCAAGCATTTCATCGAAGCGCCGACCGCCGGCAACAGCGCCACCTGCAAGAGCTGCGCGCACTGTCCGTGGATGGCCATGAACGGCCTGAAGAACCTGGCCGAGGTGCTCGAATCCGGCGCCAACGAAGTGCATGTCGATCCTGCGATCGGCGCGCAAGCCAAGCGCGCGATCGACCGCATGCTCGATTTCGCGGCCGCGAAAAAAGCACAAGCCCTGCCGAGCGGTGCGCTCGAGCAGAACACCACTTTGTTCCAGGGAGTTGGGCCCGCATGACGACCCTCCGTAACCAGCACGACCAATTCGACGAGAAACTGCAATCCGCTTTTGAGGCCAATATCCTTGCCGCGCTGCTGGAAGACATCGGCAGCGGCGACCTGACCGGCCTGCTGGTGCCGAACGACACGCGCGTGCAGGCCAGGGTCATCGTGCGGGAGAACGCCGTGCTGTGCGGCGCGCCCTGGTTCGAGGCCGTGATGCTGGCGGTCGATCAAGGCATCGACATCGACTGGAAATATGCCGAAGGCGAGATGATGAGCGCGGACTCGGTGGTCTGCACCATCGAAGCCAATCCGCGCTCGCTGCTCACGGCCGAACGCGCGGCGCTGAACTTCATGCAGCTGCTCTCGGGCGTGGCGACCGCCACCCGCAAGTACGTGGACGTGATCGAAGGCACGAAGGCCGCGATCCTCGACACCCGCAAGACCCTGCCCGGCCTGCGCCAGGCGCAGAAGTATGCGGTGCGCGTCGGCGGCGGCAAGAACCAGCGCATGGCGCTCTACGACGGCATCCTGATCAAGGAAAACCACATCGCCGCGGCCGGCGGCGTCTCAAAAGCGCTGGCTGCGGCCGCCGCGCTCGGTTCGAATGCCCCGGTGCAGATCGAAGTCGAAACCATCGTCCAGCTTCAGGATGCCCTGCAGGCCGGCGTCAAGTCGGTCCTGCTGGATAACTTCGATCTCGCGATGATGCGCGAAGCCGTGGCGGTCAACGCCGGCCGCGCGCTGCTGGAAGCCTCGGGCGGCATCAACATGGACACGGTGCGCGCGATCGCGGAGACGGGCGTGGACCGCATCTCGATCGGCAGCCTGACCAAGGACGTGCGCGCCACCGATTACTCGCTGCGGATCGTGGGCTGATGATGATGGACTGGAGCAAACTGCGCCTTTCGACCGGCGCCCGCATCTTCTGGCTCATGTTCGGCCTCGTGCTGGGCGTGCCGACCCTGCTGGGCGGCCTTGCCAACCACGGCACCGCCGACCTGTGCTTCGGGATCGGCATGATCCTCGTGGGCGTGCGCGGCTTCCTGCGTCCGGTCATGTTCGGCAAGGCGCTGAGGATGGAACAGGACCCGCAGACCGCGCAAGTGTCGATCGGCTCGCCGATGCTGCATGGCGGGCTGTCGATGGTGATCTTCATCGCGCTGACGGCGGGGATCGTGATCAAGTATGTGATCAAGGCCTAAGGTCTTGGCAAACCATCACACCCCGCTTTCGCTCGCCCTCGCCAGCGCCTCCGCCTCCGGCGTGCGCACATGCACCGGCACGCCCACCTGCGCCGCGATCGCGTCGATCGCCGCCATCACCTTGTCCGGGTGCGCATAATGCGTCATATGCCCCACGCCCGGTTCCAGTTCCAGCTGGCTGTTCGCCAGGCGCTCGTGCAGCCTTTCGGAGTTGTGACCGCAGTTGACGATCTTGTCCTGCGTCCCTGCCAGGATCGCCACCGGCACCTTCAGTTCGGCATAACGCCTGGATAGCGACACCGCCGCCGGCACCATCAGCGCGCCTTCGGCGGCGCTGGCGCGCAGCTGTTTCGGGCGCAGCGCCATCCAGACCGGGAAGCGCTTGAAGCGCTCGGCGACCGGCATCGGCGCAAACATCTTCTTGCTCGCGAGTGGCCACAGCAGGCGCGAGCCCAAGGGCGAGATGGTATAGCGCAGCAGGTCGCCCAGGACCGGGATCGCCGGGGGCGAGGCGGTCACGACATCGAGGCGCACGCTCGGGTAGTAGTAACCCGACAGCAGCACCAGCCCGCGCACGGTGTCGGGCGATTGCAGGCCCATGGCCAGCGCCACCATGGTGCCCCAGGAGTGGCCGGCGACGATGCTCGACTCGACGCCGAGCTGGGCCAGGGCCTTGTTCAGGAGTTCCGCCTGCTTGTCCGGGGTCCAGACCGTGGTGCGGGGACGGTCGCTGTAGCCGAACCCGGGCCGGTCGAAGGCGATCACGCGGTAATGCTCCGCGGCGGCGTCGAGCAGGCCGCTGGTGACGAAATCCTCGGTGTAGACGCCATTGCCGTGCAGGAGCACCAGAGTTGGCCCCGTGCCGCGCTCGAGGTAATGCAGGCGCACGCCGTCGACCTCGATGAACTTGCCCTGCGGCGGATTCTCATGCTCGGCCTGCCGGGTCCTGGCGCGCACGTAGAGGAAGGAAGCGGCCAGGCCGATGCCGGCCAGGATGGCGCCGGTGTGCAAGCCGGTCGGACGCGATGCGATGGAAGTAGTGCGGTAGCGTTTGGTCACAAGATCCCCCTGTTATTCGTTGATTGGTTGTGACTCCTCCGGCTCCTGTGCGTGGAGCAGGCCGGCAACGAGCGGCAGCAGCCGCTCGGCCGACTCTTCTATCTTGAGTGCGATCAGCTCATCCGCACGGGTGCGCCCGAGGTTGACGGCGGCGATCGGCTTGCCGGTGTCAAACGCCATGCGGCAAAACCGGAAACCCGAATACACCATCAACGAGGAGCCGACCACCAGCAAGGCGTCCGCCGCTGCCATGCTGGCCAGAGCCCTGGCAGTGCGCGCCTGCGGGATACCATCGCCAAAGAATACGACATCCGGCGAAAGCGCGCCGCCGCAATGGACGCACCAGGGCAGGCGGAATTCGGCCCAGGCATCCGGTTCGATCGCGGCGTCGCCATCGGGCAGGGGCGTGGCCAGCACGTTCGCCAGCTCGGGATTGGCTTCATTGAGCATGGTCTGAATGAAAGCACGGGAGAAATCCAGCCGGCAATGCAGGCAGACGACCTTGTGGACGCTCCCGTGCAATTCGAGCACCGACGGGCTGCCGGCGCGCTGGTGCAGGCCGTCGACGTTTTGCGTCAGCAGGCCGCTCACGCGGCCGTGCTGCTGCAGCCGGGCCAGTGCGATATGCCCGCCATTCGGGAAGGCCCGCGCCATGATGGGCCAGCCGACCATGCTGCGCGCCCAGTAGCGGCGCTGGACCTCGATCGAGCGCCGGAATTCCGGTCCCTGGATCGGCAGCCGCCCCCGTCGCACGCCGTCGCGGTCGCGGTAACCGGGAATGCCGGAGGCGGTCGACAGGCCGGCGCCGGTGAGCACCAGCGCGCCCGGGTGCCGCTCCAGGAATGCGGCCAGCTCGCCGGCGGCGTCGTGCGGGGATAAACCTTCTGCCATCTTGCTTTCCTCTTGCTCAGGCTGCGATCCTAGCATCCAGGGCGGCCGGGCCGGAACACGTTTCCAAAGCCGAACACACAGGGTTCAGCGCGCGGAAACGACAATGCCGCCCACGATCAGGCCGAAGGCCAGCACATGGTAGAGATGCGGCGCCTCGCCGAGAAAAGCGGACGACAGCAGCGCCGTGAACAGCGGCGTGAGGTTGATGAAGAAGGCGGCGACGCTCGGCCCCGCACGCTGTACGCCGGCGCCCCAGCAGCGCATCGCCAGGATCGCCGGGCCGATCGCCACATACAGCAGCGCTGCGCCCAAGGGCCAGCTCCAGGCGATCTGCACGCCGGCAAGCGCCCATTCGCCACCGGAAAGCGCCGCCGACCACAGCACGCCATAGCCGACCTGGGCCAGCAAGAAGGCCGCCCAGTCCGCGCGCAGCGCGGGCACGTCCTTCTGCTGCATCAGCATCCAGCTGTAGAAGGACCAGGCGATGGTCGCCAGGATCATGTACAGATCGCCCGTCACCAGCCGCAATGTGACCAGTTGGTCAAATTCGCCGCGGCACAGCACCACCAGCACCCCGGCAATCGACAGCATGGCGCCCACCACCTGCCTGCGCTTGACCGGAATGCCGTAGACGAAGCGGCCCACCAGCAGCATCCAGACCGGGATGCCGGAGGCGACCAGGGTCACGTTGATCGGCGTGGAGCTCTGCAGCGCCAGGTATTGCAGCGAGTTGTAGAGGCCCACGCCCAGAAGGCCGAGCATGCAATAGCGCCGCCAGTTGGCCAGCACGCCGCTGCCGGGCTGGAACGCGGCGCGGCCCAGGGGCACCAGCACCGCAAGCGCAATCGTCCAGCGGATCAGGTTGAGCGTCATCGGGGGCACCGCATCGCGCACCAGCCGTCCGACGATGGCATTGCCCGCCCACAGCACCGGCGGGACCGTGAGCAGCAGGATGGTGGAGGGGGTGAGGGCGGGGCGGTTCACGGGAAACAGCCGGTCCGCACAGGGACCGGCGTGGGAGACTCAGCGGCGTTCCGGCGTGAGCACGCTCGGCAGCGCCTTCGGCAGCGTGTCCGGGAAGTCGCGCGAATAATGCAGGCCGCGGCTTTCGTGGCGCGACAGGGCGCTGTTGACGATCAGGCAGGCCACTTCGACCAGGTTGCGCAGTTCCAGCAGGTCGTGGGTGATGCGGAAGTTGCGGTAATACTCGTCGATCTCTTCCTTGAGCAGCTTGATGCGGTGCTGGGCGCGTTCGAGGCGCTTGGTGGTGCGCACGATGCCGACGTAATTCCACATGAAGCGGCGCAGCTCGTCCCAGTTGTGGGCGATTACGACTTCTTCGTCCGCATTGGTGACGCGGCTTTCGTCCCATGGCGGCAGCGCCGGCCCTTCGCCCCGTGGCGCGGCCGCGATCTGGTGCGCGCAGGCGCGCCCGATCACGACGCATTCGAGCAGCGAATTGCTGGCCAGGCGGTTGGCGCCGTGCAGGCCGGTGCAGGCGGTTTCGCCCACCGCGTACAGGCCCGGGATGTCGGTGCGTCCCGCCAGGTCGGTGACGATGCCGCCGCAGGTGAAGTGCACCGCCGGCACCACCGGAATCGGCTGCTTCGTGATGTCGATGCCCAGCTCCAGGCAGCGCGCATGGATGGTCGGGAAGTGCTCCATCAGGAATTCCGGGCTCTGGTGGCTGATGTCCAGGTGGACGTAGTCGAGGCCGCGCTTTTTCATCTCGAAGTCGATCGCGCGCGCCACCACGTCGCGCGGGGCCAGCTCGCCGCGCTCGTCATGGGCCGGCATGAAGCGCGTGCCGGCAGCAGCGCCCGCTTCCGGCGGGAGTTTCAGCAGGCCGCCTTCGCCGCGGATCGCTTCCGTGATCAGGAAGGACTTGGCGTACGGGTGGTACAGGCAGGTCGGGTGGAACTGGATGAATTCCATGTTCGACACGCGGCAGCCGGCGCGCCAGGCCATGGCGATGCCGTCGCCGGTGGCGGTGTCCGGGTTGGTGGTGTACAGGTAGACCTTGCCGGCGCCCCCGGTGGCCAGCACGGTGTGCTCGGCCTCGAAGGTGAGCACGTCGCCGCTTTGCTCGTCCTGCACGTACAGGCCGTAGCAGCGCGGCTGGCCCACCAGGTGCGGCGTTCCGCCATGAAGCGCACCATGCACGCCCTTGGCGGTCAGCTTGTCCGAGGTGATGACGTCGATCGCGCAGTGGTGCTCGAACAGGGTGATGTTCGGGTGCGCGCGCACCTTCTGCTCCAGCGTGACCTGCACCGCGTGGCCGGTGGCGTCGGCCGCGTGGATGATGCGGCGCTGGCTGTGGCCGCCCTCGCGGGTCAGGTGGAAACCCATCTCGGCCGAGGCGTCGCGCGTGAAGGGCACGCCCTGCTCGATCAGCCACTCGATCGCGGCGCGGCCGTTCTCGACGATGTAGCGCGTCGCCGCTTCCTCGCACAGGCCGGCGCCGGCGATCAGGGTGTCGGCGATGTGCTGGTCGTGGCTGTCGTTCGAGTCGAGCACCGCGGCGATGCCGCCCTGGGCCCAGTTGCTGGCCCCATCGAGCAGCGCGCGCTTGGAGATGATCGCAACCGTGCGCGTCTGCGCCAGATGCAGGGCCACCGACAGGCCGGCCAGCCCGCTGCCGACAATAGCGACGTCAAATTTCATGGAGGAGTGAGTTTTTGTACGGAGGCGTCACTATAGTCGATTTGGCCATTCCTCGCCCGCGCCCCGCCGGAGGGACAGAGCCGGGTCAGTGTACGTCGGCGCACCGATGGCAGCAAGCCGCGGCGCTACCATCGGGGTTTCATTCCATTCCAGAGGACTGCCATGCCAGCCAATACCACTCCTGCGCACGCCGCCGCCCTGTCCGACAAGATCGGCTCGATGCGTTTCGCCATGTTCACCACGCGCGACCAGAACGGCCACCTGGTCAGCCAGCCGATGACCAACCAGCAGGTCGATTCCGAAGGCGCCCTGTGGTTCTATACCAGCACCACGACCGAGCTGTGGGACAACATCGCCCATGAGCCGGAAGTGAACCTCAGTTTTGTCAATACCGACGACAGCAACTACGTGTCGGTGAGCGGGCGGGCCGAGCGGGTGGTCGACCGCGTGAAGATCAAGGCGCTGTGGAACCCGATGGTCCAGGCCTGGTTCCCGGCCGGCCCCGAAGACGAGCATGTGGTGCTGGTGCGCGTGCTGCCGCATGCGGCCGAATACTGGGATTCGAACGACAGCAAGATGGTGCGCCTGTTCGCCATGGCCAAGGCCGCGGTGACCGGCACGACCCCGGACATGGACTCGGACCACGGCACCATCCGCATGTAAGTGCAAGCGTCCCGGCTGCCCGGGCTTGCCCCGGCCCGCCGTGCTCGCGTAGAGTGGCTGCTTCATCCACAGGAGCAGACCATGGCGCGAGCAGCACAAGACAGGGCGGGCGCATGACGCCGCTCGAAATCGCGGCGAATGCCTTTACCGCCATCGCGATCGTGCTCGCCGGGCGCAACAGCGTCCATACCTGGTGGACCGGCATTATCGGCTGTACTTTATTCGGCCTGCTGTTTGCGCAAAGCCGGCTGTATGCGGACGTGGTGCTGCAGGTGTTTTTTGTGGCCACCAGCCTGCTGGGCTGGTGGCGCTGGGTCCTTGGCGCCGAAGGCGCTCCGCTGCCGGTCACCCATGCCCGCCTCAAGACCCTGCTGTGGATGATCCCGGCCGGCCTGGCCGCCACCGCCTGCTACGGCGCGCTGCTGCATTTCTACACCAATGCCTACGCGCCCTTCGTCGATTCGGCGGTGCTGGTGTTCAGCGTGATCGCCCAGCTCCTGATGATGGGGCGGCGCATCGAGAACTGGCCCGTGTGGCTGGTGGTAAACACGATCGCGGTGCCGCTTTATTTCAGCCGTGGACTCTACCTGACCGCGGTGCTGTACGCCTTCTTCTGGGTCAATGCCATCGTCTCGTGGATCTGGTGGCGCAAGCTGGCCGCGCTCGACGCGCACAAGGCGGCGCTCGCGGCCCAAGAGCTCGCCCAAACGGCTTAGCGCGGCGGCAGGTCGGCTTCAGTCTGGTTACCGCCGGTCTCGGGCGTACCCAGGCCGGTGCCGGTCTTGCCGGCCTGGTCCGGGCGGGTGTCCTGCGGCCCGCGCGCGGTATGCGTCATCGCGCTGCCCGGCGCCTCGCGTTCCGGTCGCGCCTGCGTGACGTCGCCGTCCGGCGCATTCGTCGTTTCGCCCACCTGGTTGCGGCTCAAGCCGTCGCCGCCGTTACCGCCGGTTTCCTGCTGGGTTTCATGGCTCGGCGTGGCGCCTTGCTGGCCGCTGGTGGCGCCGCCCACGCCCAGGGTCGTGGACGGGTCGTTCTGTGGGGTGGGTTCGCTCATCCTGGCCTCCATCGCATCGTGAACGCCGATTATGCACCCGAGGGGGCGCCGCGGCCCGTCCTATTGGTAGCGCCCGAACACCGCCGCCTTGCCGCCGTCTTTCACCAGCAGCACCTCGTACGGGTCCTTGCGCGGGCCTTCCATGCCGGGAGAGCCCATCGGCATGGCCGGCACGGCCAGTCCGCGCGCCTTCGGTCTTTCAGCGAGCAGGCGCTTGATGTCGGCGGCCGGGACGTGGCCCTCGATCGCATAGCCGTTCACGCGGCCGGTGTGGCAGGAGCCGTATTGCGCGGGAATGCGGAATTTCTCGCGGTAGTCCGACGGGTTGGCGACATCCCTGGCCTTGACGGTGAAGCCGTTGGCCTCGAGATGCCTGACCCATTCCTTGCAGCAGCCGCAGCTGGCGGTCTTGTAGACTTCGATCACTGGCTGGGCGGCGACGGCTGCCAGCGGAAAGGCGAGCGCCGAGGCAAGGGCGGCCTGGGCAGGAAAACGCAGGGGCATGATGGCTCCGAAGTGAAAGGGACGAGCCGGCATTATGCCGCAGCCTCGGGGGCTGCGCCCGGTTTGCGCGAACTCTTGGTGGGCCTGCTCGGCGGTGTTATACTGTATAAAAACACAGTATATGTAAGCAACCATGCCACGCTTCCTGCCGCTCGACCTCGATCCACCCGCTGAAGATTCTCCCGAGCGGGCCGCCGCCAGTGCCCGCAGCGGGGTCTTCCGTGGCGTGGCCGACGAGCCGGTCACCGACGCGAAAACCGACGTCGAACTGGCCCGCGAATACATCGGCCACAGCGAATTGAGCCCGAAGTCCGTCGCCAACACCCAGAAAGAGCTGTACCGCTTCCTGACCTGGTGCCGCGAAGAGGCGCGCAAGACCTTCCGGCAGCTCAGCGTGGCCGACCTGAACGCCTACAAGGAATTCATCCGCAACCCGCCGCCCGAATGGACCAGCACCACCAAATGGCCGCGCAACGACCCGCGCTACCGTCCGTTCTCCGGCCCGCTGTCCGACGCCAGCCGGCGCCAGGCCATGATCGCCGTCAAGGGCCTGCTCGGGTATGCGGAGCAGACCGGCTACCTGCGGCGCAACCCGGGCCGCATGGTGCGCAACGTGCGGACCTCGAACGTCAGCCGCATCACGCGCTACCTCACCACCCAGGCGATTGCCTACGCGCTCGATGCCGTGACCAGCCGCGTGGCCGAGACGCCGGCGGCGATCCGCCAGCGCGAGCGCGACCGCTTCCTGCTGGTGGCCTTCGCCCAGACCGGCGCGCGCCTGAACGAGATCGTCGGCGCCAGCATGGGCGCGATCTACAGCGAAGGCGACCAGCGCTGGTGGCTCGACGTCATGGGCAAGGGCGCCAAGCCGCGCCGCCTGCCGGTACCGCCGGCGATGCTGACGGCTTTCCGCGACTACCGCGGGGCGTTCGGGATGCTGCCGCAGGCCAGCCGCGCCGACCGCACCCCGCTGGTGCTGTCGAGCCGGCGCGAGGAACCCGTGCGCATCACCGACGAGGCGGCGTCCGAAGCGCTCAAGGCGGTGTTCATGGCCGGCGCCGACCGCGCCGCCGCGCTGGGCGACGCCGACAGCGCCGCGTCGCTGCGCCAGGCATCGACGCACTGGCTGCGCCACAGCATGCTCACCAACCACGCCAACAGCGGGGTGCAGCTCAAGACCCTGCAGGACACGGCCGGCCACGCCAACATCGCCACCACGGCGGCCTACCTGCACAAGACCGACCACGAGCGCCACGACGAAATCGTGGGCAAGGGTCCGGGCCTGGCGCAATAGGCTTGCAGCCGGGGGCGCTTCAGATCGGGAGTTCGGATTCGCCGCCGGCCGAACTGCCGAAATCCTGCAGGTCGTCGAGCGACAGGCGGCGCTCGTTCAGGGCCTGCACGATGGACTTGAGCTGCTCCGCATCGGGATGCAGGTAGACGATCCGCTGTTCCAGTTCGTTGTCCCAGTACTTCGTGTAGGGGACGTCGGTTTCCGACATGACTTTGGCGTCGAAGCTGCCGTCCATCATTTCACCGACCAGGATGACCTTGGTGGTGTCGGGGGTGGTATTCTTGACGGTCGTGCCCATGCTCATCCTTTCGAGTGATCAGTTCGCAACGGCACATTCTTACCCACCTGCCCAAGTCGCGCAAACGGCTGGCATTCAGCCGTGCGCGCTGATGCAGACCGGCTTGCCGACCACGTAGCGCCAGCCGCCCGGATGATGCGGGCCGCCGGCAGGAAGGACGACCCGCCTGCCCGGACCGCATAGTGCGGCGTGGGCCGCGTCGCTGCCGGGGTCGAACACCGACTTGATCGGGTGGCCAGGCAGGCCCCAGGTCGCCGCGGTGAACGTCTGGATGGCGCCATCGTGGTGCAGCACGCGCTCCAGGAAGATTTCCGGCTCCGGCGCATACAGGCTGGGAAACAGGCGCAGCACCGCCCGCGCGGCCGGGCTGAACTCGATGTACTCGTAGCTGCGCGCGTGCTTCATCGCTCCCGCCTGCACCAGCAGCATGGCCGCCAGCAGCATGGTGCTCCAGCGCGGCACGCGCTGCATCCAGCTCAAGGCCAGGTAGAGCAGCGGCATGCCGCCCCAGAAGGCGTAGCGCATCATGCCGTTGGCGCCCGAGTTCCAGTTGATCGTCGACAGCGAGGGCAGGGCCAGCGCGACGCTGAACCCGATCCCGGCCAGCGCATGCGGCAGCCAGCGGCGGCCGTCTTTCGCGAACAGCTGCACCGCCACCATGGCCAGCACCACCGGGAAGCCGAGCATGAGGCCCTGGTTCAGGTCGAAGTAGAACGACAGCAGACGCGCGCCGCCGATCAGGTCCGGATTGGTCGACATCGCCGCGATCGGGCTCGGGATGCCGAAGACGGCCTGGTTGTACAGGAAGGGCGTCAGCGCCAGCGCCGCCACCAGGAGCGACGCCGGCACCGCATGGCGGTCGAGCACCCTGCGGATGGCGGCGCCGGCCGGCAGGCGCTCATGGGCATACAGGTAGCAGATGCGGATCAGCGGTGCGAACACCGAAAAGAATACCAGCGGCGGATTCTGCATGGCCCCCAGGCCGGCCAGCAGTGCGCCGACGTAGGGTCGTCCCTGCAGCACGAACAGCAGGCCGGCCAGCAGGCAGCAGCCGGTGAAGAATTCGGTGCTGGCCCAGTTCGCGTAGAGCACCCCGCCCGAGAGCAGGAAGAACACGATGGCGAAGATCGTGCGGCCGCTCGATCTGGTCACCCGGAACATTGCCACCGCCAGGATCGCCAGCGCGGCGAGGTTCACGACCTGGAAGGCCTTGAACGGCTGGCCGCCAAGCGCCTCGATGATCTTGAAAGGCAGGGCTGCCAGGGCCGAATAGGCGAAAAAATGGATCGCGTGATAGCCGCCGCCCAAGCCGCGCACGATGCCGGGATAGGGCATGGATTCGCCGCGCTGCATGCCGGCGCGCAGCTGCCGGTGCAGCGTGACGAAGCCGGGCTCGGGCGAGAGCTGCTGCGCCGTCTCGAGGTCGGCCAGGCGGATGTCGGGGCTGGCGTGGTTCGCCAGCGCGATCGTCATCAACGCGTATTCATGGAAGTCGCCATCCTTGGCAGGGCGGTACAGGAGCAGGGTAGCAAGCGAGACCAGGAAGACGAAGATGGCGAGGCGGGCGCCTGGTTGGACAGGGAATCGAGGCTTCATGGAACGGCAGTGCGGGGGCTGCGGCGCAAATAAGGGAAACGGTCAGGATTCTAGCCTGCTATCCCGGCCATGGGAATGCGCCGCCGCCGTTTATCCCGGATGGATAAGCGGCGCGCCTGTACGGGCGGCGGGAGACAGGCTAGTATGAAAGGCAGGGGACGATCGTCCAGCGAAACGGAGGCCTACCGCCATGCCTGCTACCACGCCAACCGATCTCCAGCGCCGGCTCGACGAGCTGCTGGAGCACCTGCCCGCAGGCGTCGTCGTGCATGGCGCCGATGGACGGATCGAATCGGTCAACCGCCGGGCATGGGAATTGCTGGGCCGGCCCAAGGACGAACTGATCGGCACCGAATGGAATACCACCGCATGGAGCTTCGTCCGCGCCGACAATACCCCGATGCCGGAGTCCGAATTCCTGGTCAACCAGGTGCTGGCTACCGGCCAGTCCGTGACCGACCTGGTCGTCGGCGTTCCGTCAACCGCGCCGGAACCGCTCCGCTGGCTGATCTGCAATGCCTATCCCGAACACGACGGCCAGGGCAGGCTGACGGACGTGGTGGTGTGCTTTACGGACTGTACCAAGCTCAAGAAAACCGAACGGCGTCTGTACAAATCGGAACAGCGGCTGCAGCTGGCCCTGCGCGGCTCGACCGATGCGCCATGGGATTGGGACCTGGTCAGCGGCGAAGTGTATTACTCCGAGCGCTGGTGGGACATCCTGGGCTATACCGGCGACGAACTCAAGTCCGACGCCGATACCTGGGCCAGGCTGATCCATCCGGACGACCAGCCGCGCATCGGGGTCTTCCTCAGGCAGTTGCTGACGTCTGCGCGCGAGAGCTACAGTGTCGAGTTCCGCATGCGCCATCGCGACGGACACGATGTACCGATCCTCTCGCGCGGATTCGTGTCGCGCAATCCAGAGGGCAGGGCAGTGCGCATTTCCGGAACCAATACCGACCTGACCGAGCGCAAGCTGGCCGAACAGCGCATCCATGAGCTGGCCTATTTCGACCACCTGACCGGATTGCCGAACCGGCGCTTCCTGGCGGAAGAACTGCACATGATCCTGGCCCGCAGCGAGCGCACCGGCCAATTGGGCGCGGTGCTGTTCCTCGACCTCGACAACTTCAAGCTGCTCAACGACACCATGGGCCACGACGTCGGCGACCTGCTGCTGTGTCAGGTCGCGCAGCGCCTGAGCAAGGCGGTGCGCCACAGCGACCAGGTGGCGCGCCTGGGCGGCGACGAATTCGTGGTCGCGCTCGAGAACCTGGGTCCCACCTCCGGCGCCGCGGTCGCCGAGGCCAGCCGGGTCGTCGCGAAGATCCTGCATGTGCTGGACCAGCCTTACCAGCTGGCCGGCCGCCAGTTCGACAGCACCGCCAGCATCGGCATCGCGCTGCTGGACGGCGCGCGCACCGACATCGACACCTTGCTCAAGCAGGCCGACCTGGCGATGTACCGGGCCAAGTCCGATGGCCGCCATGTCGCACGTTTCTTCGATCCCGGCATGCAGGCGGCGGCCGAGCGCGAGGCCGCGCTCGAGGCGTCGCTGCGCCAGGGCATTTCCTTGAACCAGTTTGTCCTGTTCTGCCAGCCGCAATTCAGCCCGGCGGGACGCCTGGTCGGGGCCGAAGTGCTGGTGCGCTGGCGCCGCGACGGCGGGCCCCTGCTCGCGCCTGCGGACTTCATCGGCCTGGCCGAAAGCTCCGGGCTGATCATCCCGCTGGGCCACTACGTGCTGGAAGAAAGCTGCCGGGTGCTGGCGCGCTGGGCGCACGACAGCATCCTCGGCACCCTCAAGCTTTCCGTCAACGTCAGCGTGCGCCAGTTGCGCGATCCCGATTTTCCGGCCGAAGTGGCGCGCATCCTGGCGCGTACCGGCGCGCCAGCCGGCATGCTGTGCCTGGAGGTGACGGAAAGCGTATTCGCCTCGGACCTGCCGGAACTGACGGCCCTGATGGAGCGCTTGCGCAAGCTGGGACTGTCCTTCTCGCTCGACGATTTCGGCACCGGCTACTCGTCGCTGGCCTACCTCAAGCGCTTTCCCTTGTCAGCCCTGAAGATCGACCGTTCCTTCGTCCACGACGTCCATGTCGATCCGGACGCCGGCCCCATCGTCGAGGCCATCATCGCCCTGGCGCAGAAGCTCAAGCTCGAAATCGTCGCGGAAGGAGTCGAACACGAGGCGCAGAAACGCTTCCTCAGCAAGGGCGGATGTTATGCGCTCCAGGGTTACCTGCTGGGCCGGCCGGTTCCCGTTCCGGATTTCGAGCGGGCCTACAGCGCGGCCGATACCGGGCAGGTATGATGTCGACTCGCGGCCTGGCCAGGCCGCCTGGCGTCATGGAAGAACAGAACACATGCGGATCGAAGTCGTATCGGCCGGCGCCTCGGCCGGCCATAACGAAGATTGGGCTGGGCATGTCCATTCCGACGGGATCACCGACCTCGTCATCATCGACGGCGGCACCTCGGTCGCCGACCGGGACTATGTCGCGCCGGGCACGGGCGACGTGGTCTGGTTCGTCGGCCATTTCGCCGCCGCGCTGGGTCGCTGCATCGATGCCGGCCTCGGCCAGCACGCGGCGGTGCACGCGGCCATCGATACGACCTATGGCGCGTATCGTGAGCTTGCCGCCGGCCTCGCCGTGCCGGCATATGCCTGGCCGATCGCGGCGCTGACCTGGACCCGCGTCACGGCCGGCAAGGCCGGCCACCGTGCGCAGCTGTACTGCCTGGGCGACTGTAAAACCCTGGTGCGCCATCCGGACGGCGCCGTGGTCGACCTCGACCCGTTCGTCAACCCGCAGGAAGGCGTGCTGCGTGCCGAAATCGCCAGGCTGCGCGCCGAGGGCATCGTGGACGGCGCGGAGCGCCATGCACGGCTGCTGCCGATCCTGCGCGCACGGCGCGAATTCCAGAACACGGCCGCAGGGCCGGCGGCCCTGTGCCTGCGTCCGAACGGCGGCTTCCAGGCGCGCACGGTCGAAGCGGACCTGGCGCCTGGCGCGGTGGTATTGGGCATGACGGACGGCTTCTACCGGCTGGTCGACACCTACGCGCTGTACACGCCGGCGTCGCTGGCTGCGCTGTGCATCGAACGCGGACTGCAGAGCGCGCTCGACGAGCTGCGCAGCTTCGAAGCGAACACGCAGGCGCAGGCCGCGGCGGCGGGCTCGGTAAAGCGTGCGGACGATGCGTCGGCGATCCTGTGGCAAGCGGGACTGCAGTCGCCGTGACGGCGGCAGCAGCCTGGTAGCGATGTAGCAGGCCCCGGCTGGGCCTGGATTACTTTGCCTTTCGCGACGACCAATGGACGTGCACGATCGACCAGTCATCGCCATTCTTCGCAAGAATAGCCGTTCCCGTCCCGAACACCGTAGCGGACTGCCCCTGGATGACGGCCGTCGTTTCGGTTTCTTCCCACACCACCGCCGTTTTGCCGTCGATGCGTTCGTTCTGCTTCAGCACTTTGCGTGTCGAATTTTTCGCAAACTCGATGTCGCCGCCAAGGTGCTGGCCGGCGTACTCGTCGCGCGACCGTTCCACGTGACCGGCCTCGTAGATCGCAACTGCGGGCGCCAGCAGGCTGGTCGCCCTGGCCCTGTCGCCCTTGCTCAGGGCATCATGAAATGCCTCGACGGTTTCCGTCGGCGACGCGGCCCAGCTGGCGGCCGGTATCCCGAGAAGTGCGGTGCCGAGGAAGAGTCCTGCCAGGGATTGCATCGTCATTATTATTCCTTAAGGGATGAACTGCTTCACGACGTCGGCGGTGGCGTGATCGAGCCGGCAAGGTGGTCGCCCAAGGCCGGCGGAGGAACGAAAAAGCGAGGCAAGCATCGCCTCGCTCACGCCTTCAACGACCGCCTTTGCGGAGAATCAGTGATGATCGCGGAACTGGCGGCGGTGATCGCAGCTCGCGCAGCCCTCGGCCGCCTCGTTGGTCCAGTACACGTGGGTCAGCGTGATGGAACCATCGTCGTTGTGGCGCTGGTAGGTGGAGGTGCGGCCGTTGGCGGACTGCTTCATCAGTGCGCCCCAGCTGTTCGGGTCGTCGCTGATGTCGACGTTCACGCCGCCGCGTGCCGACGGCGCCGGCCCGGGAGCCGTGGCGACGGTGGTGGTGGAATCGAGGTGCGCGTAGATGCTCTTGAGCAGCGAGAAGTCGTGCGCGTTCGGCTTGGTGCTGACGGTGCTGGTGGCGTTCGCGCCCGTGTTGGAGAAATAGTCCATGCACGAGTTCTGCGAGCTGCCGTCCTCGGACTGGTGGCCCAGGCCGAAGGTATGCGCCACTTCCTGGCACATCACGTGTTCGCGTTGGTTGACGTTGTTGTAGGTCGCCGTGTTGAAGTAGGTATCGTTCATCTTGGCGGTACCCTGGGTGATATGGTCGCCGTTGATGTTGATCGACGCCAGGCCGAGCCAGCCGTTATTGCCGTAAGTCGCGTTGCAGACCTGGGTGGTACCGACAACCATCTTGCACGTTTGGCTCGTGGTGCCGCCGGAAACAACGGCGGTGAGGACTGGCGTGTTCCCCGCGTTCCAGTCGTTGGACGATTGGTTCAGGCGGGCCGTCCAGGCGCTGGTGGTCAGGTTGTTTCCGAGCTTCAGGGTAAATTGAGGCGTGGTCCGTGCCCAGTGGTAGTTGCCCCAGGCGTGGCTGGCGAGGGCGACCTGGCTGGCCGAGACGCCTGCTGCGCCGATGGCAATTGCGAGTGCCAGCTGCTTCAAGATCTGTTTCCGCATAACAAATTCCTTTATAGTTTTTAAACAACGGGAAAATACATACGTACATACAGGATACTGCTGGGCCAGAATACGCCGCCGGTCGAGTTTGTCTACGCGATATGGATAAGCTTGGGGTTTTTCCGCAAAACCTAGCAGATCTGATACCTGAAGCGGCAGGGCCCTGTGGTACGGAGACTGACGCCGGCGGATCGAGCGCGTTTCAGGCAAGCAGATGATTGGGCGACGTAACGGGCAGCGTGAGTGTCAATCATTGCGAAGCAGGGCAGAGCGTGTCGGTGTAGCGCTTGCCTCCGACAGACTGGTGTCGACCGCAATGCCGGTTACCTGAGAGTCGCCGCTCAGGGCGGTAGGAACGTCCTCAGCTAGAGCGCCGCCATTAGCGGCACCAATTTCACCATCGATCGAGAGCGCTGGAAGAGGCTGTGCGAACGGCAAGTTGGGAAGTAAGGCTTGCACCCGAACGTCGGCGCGTGACATCTACGGAGCCGATGCCCCTTGTCAAATGCGGTAAGCTCTTTCGGATAGTAGCGGATGATCGCCATCCAGCGAACTCGACATTAGGTTTTATAATGTCGAGTACGCTCTTCCTGCCGGGGGGAGTCGGCATCGGGTCGGTGGCCCTGTGCCAATGAGGCCTTGATCCTCAGCCGCGCCGCTTCTTGTGGATGCGCGGGCTCATCGGGCAGGTACCGTGATGACTTGAGAACAAAGCGCATCTCACCAGTACTAGGCGGATAGCGCCCTTCGAATCGTGCGACGATATCGGAATCCTTGCAGTTGGCAAGGCGTGGCCGCGCCATTGCCACTCTCGGGCACGACGAAAGACAATCAGCTCGTTACTCACCGGTCAGGCACTGGCTCCGCGGCTTCGCCCGCCATCCAAGGCAACTCACAACGCACCGTCGTGGATGTCAGGCGCGACTCGACATCGCCAGCGACCAGGGCGCGACAAATTGCGGACGTTTCCAGCAGGTTCTCGAGAGTCGAGCGTCTCTGGTGCCGGCTCAGGATTGCTGCGTTCCTCCTTAGCTCCGGCAAAGCGGAACGCGTCCAACGTTTTCACTGCGTTCTTGTCGGCCTCAAGGCGGACTGCCAGACGGGGAAAGGAGCGTGTGTTTCAGATTGACTGTCTCTCCGCCGGCAAGTTTCAAAAGCGCGCAAGTGACGACACTGGTGTCGCCCAGTGACCGGAGGGCCGAACAGCCACCCCGAGGCCGGGGATGGGCCGGCGGCATCGATACGAATAGCGCATTTAACATAATATAGATTATGCGTCTAAGCCCCACAGTTCGGTGTGCCGCTTTTTTTCTCGCACGACATTACCGACCGCATCAACTCAGTGCGTTGTCGTCACATCGCCACAATTCTCGTCGAGTTCCGGCTTCATACCATTCGACATTCTCCTCTATCGGCGCTGCCCGCTTTCAAGTGACCCCGGCAGCACTGGAGAGCCCATTCTGCTGGAACTGGCAGACGCCAACGGCTCCGAATCTCAACCCAAATGCTCATTTTCGGCGGTCTGTTATTGGCTGAGGCTGGGGGAAGGTCCGATCAAGGTAGAAACACCGTCCTCCTGGATTACCCTTTGCAGTTCTTTCATTGCCTCCTGATCGGTGGGAAATGGATCGTTCCAGACCGTCGAGTTGTTGAACTCGTCGACAACTTCAAGAAGCCAACCACCGTCGCCATCCTCATAAATCTGGACATCGATTTTTTTACCGTCGAGCTCCAGCCGCTCTGACAGCGGCGACATCTTGACTTCGTATTCTTCGTGCATTGGGTATCTCCTAAATAAGTGATTGAAGCGGGTGGGAGTCGTGATGCCTACACTCAATTGGAAGCGTGGCGACATGATGGATTTAGCCCGCATGCTCGCGGCTTCACACTGGGTACGCGGCGTAAAATGAAAAAGGGCGGCCATCGCCGCCCTTCCCGTCCACGGCAGCTCAGCAGCAGCCCAGCATCTTCAGGCAGCACTCGATGCTCGCGCAGCAGCCCTGGCTGGCGGCGAAAGCGGCGGTCGACACGGCAGCCAGACCCAGGGCAGCGGATACTTTGATGAGTTTCTTCTTGATTGGTATTCCTTTCAAGTTAAGGACGAGCCCGATAAATCGCCACGATATGCCGGGAAATGACGATCACGCGTCAATTCTATCCTGATCAAGATATTCCGGCCACATGCGGCTAGCACGCGCCTGAACCAACCGGGAGCGGATCGGGTTCACGCTCCCTTCAAGCATGCGAATGCTCAAACCAGCCACCTGCTGCCCACCTAAAATGGACCTTCCGCCGCCTCTAATTGCTATTAGTCAACCGAACTCAGCTCTGCCGTGCGTCACTCTTTAGGTATATCAACACTCCTGCTGAAGGGATATTGGCTTCACTTCGAGGAGGAAGCCGGCTCCACTCCACCGACGAGGCCAATCGTGACCGACCGATTCATATCGTTCTTGTTGATCGCCAGATGGGCCAGTGCCATTGTCGCGCTGATGTACCACCTCCGGTTCCTGTTGTTCGTGGACTACGATGCCGTCCACGCGAAAACCCTGTTTTCAAAGGGTTTTTATTTCATCACGGGGCTGGGACACGAATCCTATGCCGTCTTTTTCATCCTGGACGGCATTCTCGCCGGGCTCCTGCTGCACCGGCAGCGTTCCGGGGGCGTGCCAGACCGCCCGGCCGTTTCCCCGCACCTGGGCTCGCTCTACAAGATCGTGCTGCCGGGCCTGATCGTCGGCGCGACCCTCGATTTCACCGGCGCGCAGTTTTTTGGCGGCACCGGCGTGTACACCGACTTCCCTGAATTGAGCGTGCTGACGCTGACGTTTTCGGCACTGTTCGGTAACGCCTTGATGCTGCAGCCCTTCATCGTTCCAAACTTCGGCAGCAACAGCATGCTCTACCTGCCCTCCTACCTGTTCTGGTCCATGATCCTGCTGGTTGCGTACGTCCGCCTCGGCCTGAACAAGCCGCGCGGACGCTATGTGCAACTGGCGCTGCTGGCGGTCGTGGTCTTCGTCATGCCTTACCAGTTCCTGATCTGGGCCGGCATCTGGCTGGCCGGCGTCGGCGTCGTTTTCCTGGGCGAATCTCGCGCGCTGCGGCCGCCCTTGCTGGTCGCGTTGCCGGGTTTTGCCGCCGCGCTGGTCCTGTCCCGGCTCATGGGTAGCCGCAGCAGCCAGTTGCCGGAACCGTTTGGAGACTTCATCATCCAGGGCGGCTTCGCACTGGTCGGCATCGGGTTCGCCGCCATCGCCTGGGCGCTGTATCCGAAGCAGCCCCAGGACGGGCGCGCCAGCCGTGCATTCGAAGCCAGTGGCTCGGCCGCTGGCTGGTCGGGGCAGACCGCGTCGTTCACCTTTTTCTTCCACTTCCCGGTGATCATGCTGCTGGTGGCGATGGGCTCGGCGCTGCTCGGCCAGGCGCTCATGCAGCAGCCGACGCTCGCTACCTACATGCGCTTTTCCCTCCTCGCGATCGCCTGCATCGTGACGGCAGCGCTGGTCACGCGCGTGGCGAGCGCCGCCACGCATGCGGTGGTGTTCAGGCGCCAGCCGCGGGCCTGAACCATCCGCACGGCCGCCCGGCGGTGCAAGGCGCCGCCCACGTGTTGCGTCCGCAAATCAGGTATACAATGATGGGGCAGGTGTCTCGTTCCCGCCCGCGGCAAACCGGGCGCAGGACAAGCGAGCGTGACGGTTTCAAGGCACGTTCAAGCCGACGCCGCACAGGTGCCCGATGCAGACCGCCCAAGTCATTCATCCACGCGCGCCGGTCTCGAGGCCGGACAGCGCCCTGGCACGCCCCGCATCCTGTACGGGCCCATCCGTACACCGACAAAACCGGTTACGGTGGCGGTGCGCCCCGGATCGCCTGGCCGGTATCGCAGGGAGCTTCGCAACATGAGCCCTGCCCCCGATACGCCCGGTCCCGCCACGTCGGCCGGCCAGCCGTCCGTTTTGCTGGTCAATGACGACCCGGGCGCCCTGTTTGCGCTGCGCACCGTGCTGGCCGACCTCGATATCGACATCGTTACCGCGACCTCCGGCGAACAGGCCCTGATGCACCTGCTGCGCCGGGATTTCTGCCTGATCCTGATGGACGTGAAGATGACCGGGATGGACGGCTTCGAGACCGCCCGCCTGATCCGGTCGCGGCCGCGCTCGCGCGACACGCCGATCGTATTCCTTACCTCGCACCGCGCCACCGACCTCGACCGCACCGAGGGCTATGCGGTCGGCGCCGCCGACTACCTGTTCATGCCGCTCGCGCCCGAAGTGATCCGCGCCAAGGTCCAATCGTTTGCCGACCAGGCCCGCGAACAGCAAGAGGAGCGCGGCAACGCGCCCGCGCCCGGGGCCGGCGTGTGGTCTTCGGGACAGGACACGAGCCCGGTGGAAGCCGAGACGCTCCATAGCGGCGCGGCCAGCCTGACGCCCGGCATGACGGGTCTGGACCGTCCCGACGCGGCGCGCCTGGTGCTCGAGCATGCGGGCGACTATGTCGCCCTGCTGTCGGCAGACGGCGCCTGGCTCTACGCCAGCCCGAGCTACCAGCGCGCCTTCGGGACCGAGATCATGTCCGGCGCGAGCTATTTCGACATCGTCCATCCGGACGACCGCCGCCGCGTGGCCGAGGCGCTGACCCGCTCGCCCGGGAACGAAGGGCACCTGCGCCTGCGATACCGGATCACCGCGGCGACCGAGCGCCATCTCGAGTCGGACGCAAATGCCGTGCACACCGCGGCGGGCGCGGTCGGCCAGCTGGTGGTGGTCTCGCGCGACCTCACCGAGCGCAAGGAAATGGAAGCCTACGGGGTGCAGCAATCCTTCCACGACAGCCTCACCGGCTTGCCGAACCGACTGTTGCTGATGGACCGCCTGACCCAGGCCACGGCGCACCGCGCGCGCCCCGATACCCCGCTGGCCGTGCTGTTCATGGACCTCGACCATTTCAAGGAGGTCAACGACAGCCTGGGCCACGCCGCCGGCGACCGCCTGCTGCAGGACGTGGCCGAGCGCGTGGCCTCCTGCGTGCGCGAGGCCGACACCGTGGCCCGCATCGGCGGCGACGAATTCGTCGTGCTGCTGGTCGACCTGCGCGACCTGTCCGCGGCGGCCGTCGTGGCCGACAAGATCATTTCCGCGGTCTCGGCCAGCTGCCGGATCGAAGGCAGCGAGCTGCACATTACGCCGAGCATCGGCCTGGCCGTCTTTCCCTGCGACGGGGGCGACCCCGACACGCTGCTGCGCAATGCCGACGTGGCGATGTACCACGCCAAGCGCGACGGCGGCGGGCGCTATGCCTTCTTCGCTCCCGAAATGCAGGAGGCGGCCAGACGCCGGCTCGCGCTCGGGACCGCCCTGCAGCGCGCCATCCGGGCCGATGAATTCCTGATGTATTACCAGCCCAAGATCTGCGCCGCGAACGGCAGCATCTGCGGCTTCGAGTCGCTGATCCGCTGGCCCCAGCGCGACGGCAGCTGGATCCCGCCCAGCCAGTTCATCCCGGTGGCCGAACAGACCGGGCGCATCGAGCCGATCGGAGCGTGGGCGATCCGGCAGGTGACCGCGCAACTGCGCCGCTGGCACGCGCTGGGCATCGACAACGTTCCGCTTGCGGTGAACGTGTCGGCCTTGCAGTTCCAGCGCGATAACGTGGCGCGCCGCCTGGCCGAAGCGGTCGAGGAGGCCGGCGTGGCCCCTTCCCTGCTCGAGGTCGAGCTGACCGAGTCGGGCGTGATGAGCAACCCGTCCCAGGCGATCGCCACCCTGCACGAGATCCATTCGCTCGGCATGACGATCGCGATCGACGACTTCGGCACCGGTTATTCCTCCCTGGCCTATCTGAAGCGCTTCCCGATCGACAAGCTGAAGATCGACGCCTCTTTCGTGCGCGACATGGTGACCGACCCCAACGGGGCGGCGATCGTGCGCGCCATCATCGGCCTGGCCCATGTACTGAACCTGACCGTGATTGCCGAAGGGGTCGAGACGGCCGAGCAGTCGGCCTTCCTGGTGGCCCATGGCTGCGAAGAGCTGCAAGGCTTCTATTTCAGCAACGCGGTGCCGCATGCCGAAGCGCTCGCGCTGCTGGCACGCGGTCCCTATGCCGTTCCGGGCGTGCCCCCCCGGCATCCGTCATGACGACCGGCGCGCCGCCGGCGGAGCACGACGCCACGCTGGAAGGCAAGCCGGGGCCTCGGACTGCGCGACGAAGCCGGTCGATACCGCCGAGCTGCTGGTCAAGCTTCGCAGCTGGGTCGGCGGGCCGCGCTCCCATCCGACGTGATCCGCCTCGGAACTGCTGTGTTTGGGAATATGCCGGACGGAAAACCGCAGCTACAGGATATATAGGTGACGGCAACTTATCATCCCGACAGCGAATTTGCCTTCAAAACAGGCAGATCGAATTATTTTGAATTTATTTCTGCGTGGAACTTAATGCCGCACAGAAACCTGTCGCCTTGTACTTGTGAACGCGAGTGACTCACTCCACAACCCGAACACTGACAGGAAACCAACCATGCTGAGCCTTCACACCAACAACGCTGCACTGTCCGCACAAAACTCGATCAGCCGCACCCAGAGCTCGCTGTCGACCTCGATGACCCGCCTGTCGACCGGCTACCGCATCAACTCGGCAATGGACGACGCCGCCGGCCTGCAGATCGCATCGCGCCTGAAAGCCCAGACCTCGGGCATGACCGTCGCCATGCGCAACACCCAGAACTCGACCTCGATGCTGCAGACCGCCGAAGGCGCGCTGGACGAAGTCAGCAACATGCTGGTCCGCATGAAAGACCTGGCTACCCAGGCAGCCGATGCCTCGTCGACCGCCGACGACAAGACCGCCATGCAGTCGGAATACGACGCGCTGGGTACTGAGCTGGGCAACGTGTTGAAGAACACCACCTTCGGCGGCACCAAGCTGCTGGTGGGCGGCACCATCGCTTCGTCGATGACCTTCCAGATCGGCGCTTCGTCGAGCGAAACCATGGCCGTCGACCTCGGCACCGACGTGTCGCAAGTCGTCACCGACATCAGCGCCGCCACCGCCAACTACAGCGCGGCCACCACCGGTGCCGAACTGACCGGCGCCGCCAACGCGACCATCGGTTCGCTGGAAACCGCGCTGGCTTCGGTCAACAAGGTCCGTTCGGGCCTGGGCGCTGCCGCCAACCGCCTGGAACACGTGTACAACAACCTGTCGAACATCAGCACCAACAGCAAGGCCGCTGCCGGCCTGATCATGGACGTCGACTTCGCCACCGAAAGCGCCAACATGACTTCCAGCCAGATGCTGCTGCAAGCCGGCACCGCCATGCTCAAGCAGTCGAACAGCATGTCGTCGATGGTCATGTCGCTCCTGCAGTAATCCTCTTCGCCGCCCGGTTCGCCGGGCGGGATGTGAACAGGCCAGCCCCACGGGGCTGGCTTTTGTCGTTCTGCGCGTATTAAAAAAATAATTTTGGCAGAACTGCATCCAAAGCCCGTCCTGGAACGTAGAGCTCGTGTCACCACGACTTCCACCCGACAAAAAGGACCACGACCATGAACGACCAGCTCTTCGCCAAACTCACCCTTGCTTGCGCCATGGCCGCGGCACTCGCCGGCTGCGGCGGCAGCGACGATGACGACCGGGTCCCGGCGCCCGCCCCGGCCCCGGCGCCGCCTGCGATAGCAGTGGGCGACATGTTCGCCCTCACAAGCAGCAACCGGATTGTCTCCTTCGACCGCGCCACGCCCGCGACCATCCGCAGCACCGCGGCCGTGACCGGCCTGCAGGCCGGCGAAAACCTGGTCGGCATCGATGTCCGCCCCGCCGACGGCCTGCTGTATGGCGTCGGCAGCAGCGGGCGCCTGTACACGATCGACCCCGCCACCGGCGCCGCGACCCTGAAATCCACCCTGGGCGCCGATGCGACCGACACCACGGCGCCCTTCACCGGGCTGGCCGGCACCGAATTCGGCGTGGACTTCAACCCGGTGGCGGACCGCCTGCGGGTGGTCGGCAATACCGGCCAGAGCCTGCGCATCAATGTCGACACGGGCGCGACCACGACCGACGGCAACATCAACGGCGGCGCGGCGACCACCGCGGTGACCGCATCGGCCTACACGAATTCGTTTGCCGGCACGGGCGCCACCACCCTGTACGCGCTGGACAGCGCAACCGACACCCTCTACATCCAGAATCCGCCGAACAACGGCACCTTGGCCACGCCGGTCGCGCTGGGCGTCGACGCCGGCGGGGTGAACGGCTTCGATATCGACGGCCGCACCAACATGGGCTATGCGGTATGGAGCGTCGGCGGCGCGCGCACCCTGTACAGCATCAACCTGGCCGCAACGGCGAATCCAGCCACGGCCATCGGCGCCGTGGGAGTGAACGAAGAGATTAAGGGCCTGGCCGCACGCGCCACCCTGGGGCCGGTGGTGTTGGGCCTGACCGACGCCGGGCGCATCGTCGCCTTCCGTCCGGCCACGCCGAACGTCCTGACCCTCGATATCGCCCTGGCCGGCCTGAACGCCAACGAAACTGTGCTCGGGATCGACTTCCGTCCCAAGGACGGACTGCTGTACGGGATCACCTCGGGCGCGCGCGTCGTGACGATCGATGCCGCCACCGGCGTCGTTACGGTCAAGGCCACCCTGGCCGCCGACGCTGCCGACACCAGCAACCCCTACGGCGCAATCGCCGGCACGGCCTTCGCGGTCGACTTCAACCCGGTGGCCGACCGCCTGCGCGTGATCGGCAATACCGGGCAAAGCCTGCGCATCAACGTCGATACCGGCGCGACCACGACCGACGGCGCGGTCAACCGTCCCGGCGCCGCGCCGGTAGTGACTGCCGCTGCCTATACCAACAGCGTCCCGGGGGCGACGGCCACCCAGCTGTTCGACATCGATACCGACAGCGACAGCCTGGCCCTGCAGAATCCCCCGAACGACGGCGTGCTGGCCAATATCGGCTTGCTGGGCGTGGCCGTGGCGGGCGATGCGGGCTTCGACATTGCCGGCGGCGCCAACGGCATCGCGCTGGCCGCGCTGCGGACGGACGCTGCCGGGCCGTCGTCGCTGTACCGCGTGGACCTGGCTACCGGCGCGGCCACGCTGTCGGCCGGCGCCGCCAACCCGGCGCTGTCGGTGGTGGGCGGCAGCCTGGGTCTGCGCGACATCGCGATCTCGCTCCAGTGATGGCGTTCAGGTCATCTTGACCGCGCGGCCGATGAACAGGATCGGCCCGGTCGGGCGGCCGATCGGGGAACCGGCCGGCGGTTCGAGCGTGATTTCGAACAGCTGGTTTGGCGCCAGGGGCGGCAGCTTGCCCAGTTGTACCTCGACCGGCTTGCCAGGTGTGATCAGCCCGAGCGAGACCGGCCCGCTCCAGCCGTCGGCCTTGGTCCAGAGCTGCAGCGAACGTGCCGCCGGCACGCCGGTGGCGCGCAGCGGCACCAGGCGCAGCTTGTCCTTGCCGATCGACTGCAGCATCCAGCCGGGCGCCATGCTGCCGGGCGCGGCCAGCACCACCATGTAGCGCGGCGCGGGAGCGTGCGGCAACTGCACCGTGATCACCGCCATGAATGCTGCCGCGGTAAAACCGGCGGCGGCCAGGCCGCGCCATAATCCCAGCCGGTCCCACCAGCCGGCGCGCGGGCGCCGGGCCGCTCCTGCGGCCGCCATCGAGCCGGCGATCCGGGCCCATAGCTGCGGCGAAGGTTCGATCGGTGTGGCCAGCATGGTCAGGGGCAGCAGCCGGGCTTCCCATTGCGCGACCGACGCGCGCAGGTCGGCGTCGGCGGGCAGCGCCGCTTCCACTTCGCGCCGCTTCGCCAGCGGCAAGGAGCCCAGCACGTATTCGCCGGCCAGGCCATCGAGTTCATCGCGCTCGGGGCTCATCCCATGCACTCCCGCAAGGCGCTCAGGCCGCGCCGGATCCAGGCCTTGACCGTGCCGAGGGGCGACTGCAGGCGTTCGGCGATCTCGCTGTGCGAGCAGCCGTCGACATAGGCGAACAGGATGCTGTTGCGCTTGACGGCGTCGAGCCCGACCAGGCAATCGTGCAGTCGGCCCAGGTCCTGGTGCAGCTCGAAGGGGTCGGCCGCGCCGGCGTCAAGGGCGGCCGCGCCGAGCGCGCCCAGGGCCTCGTCATCGACCCCGATCTCGCGCTCGCCGCTGCGCACCAGGCTCAGGGCCTGGTTGCGCACCACGCTGTAGATCCAGCCGCGCCCGGCGCCGCGCGCCGGATCGAAGCTGTGGGCGCGGGTCCAGATGTTCAGGAAGGCGTCGTGCAGCACGTCTTCGGCGATCTGCCGGTGGCGCACGATACGCATTGCGACCCCCAGCAGGCTGCGGCTGTCGCGGTCGTAGATGCGGCGCAGCGCGCCGTGGTCGCCCCGGGCGCAGGCCGCCAGCGCGGTATCGTAGTCGAAGCCGTCGCGGGCGATCATGCGGGGCGGCCTGTAAGCATCAAGACATCCATGGTCGGGTTCTCCTGTTGTATGAATAGTAAGGCAATACGCCTTCATGCCCGCATTTTTACGCAGGAATGCGCTACAAAGGGGCTTTCACGACCGCGTCAATGCCGGAGCACTTGGCGAATGAGCCATTTTCCTCTATATATATCCGGTTTTCATCTCGATGAGCCGCCGACCCGCCGCATGAATTTCCAGCCACCTTCCCTGCGCCTGAGCGCGAACGCCGTCGTCAGCGCCACCTGCATCATCGCCCTCCTGCATTTCGGGCGCGAAGTACTCGAGCCGCTGGCCCTTGCGCTGATCCTGAGCCTGGTGCTGGCGCCGCTGGTGCGCAGCGTGACCCGGATCGGCCTGGCGCGCATGCCGGCCGTGCTGCTGTCGGTCGCGCTGGTCTCGACCTTCCTCACCGGCGTGGGCGCGGTGCTGGCGACCCAGCTGGTGACGATCACGCGCGACCTGCCGCAATACCGCAGCGCGATCCGCACCAAGGTCGCCAAGGTGCGCGAGGTGGTGGAGCGCCCGATCTCGCGCATCGAGGCCGAGCTGAGCGCCGTGGCGCCGAGCGGCACGGTCGAACCGGTGCGGCCGCGCCGCGGCGGCGGCAACCTGGCGGTGACGGCGGCGAACACCGCCACCAGCGCCCCGGTGCCGGTCGAAGTGCGCACGCCGCGCACCATGAAGGACACGCTGGGCCGGATCGTCGGCCTGGTCTGGGGCCCGATCGGCGAGGCCGGCGTGGTGCTGATCCTGCTGGTGTTCATCCTGCTCGAACAAGGGTCGCTGCGCGACCGCCTGGTGCGCCTGGCCGGCCAGGCCGAAGTGAGCCGCACCATCCGCACGCTGGGCGACGCCGCCCAGGGCGTGTCGCGCTTCTTCTTTTCGCAGTTCGTGGTGAACGCCACCTTTGGTGCGGCCATCGGCATGTCGCTGTGGCTGGTGGGCGTGCCCCATGCGGTGCTGTGCGGCGTATTGAGCGGCGTGCTGCGCTTCGTGCCCTACCTGGGTGTGCTGCTGGCCGGCGCCATCATCGCCATGTTCGTGGCGGCGATCGATCCGGGCTGGTCGCTGGCGCTCACCTGCATGGCGATTTTCCTGGCATTCGAACTGGTGCTGGCGAATTTCATCGAACCGAAAGTCTATGGCCACAGCTCCGGCCTGTCGCCGCTGGCGGTGATCGTCTCGGCCCTGTTCTGGGGGGCGCTGTGGGGGCCGGTCGGCCTGCTGCTCTCCACCCCGCTCACCCTGTGCCTGGTGGTGGCCGGGCGCCACGTGCGGGCGCTGGCGCCGATCACCATCCTGCTGGGCGACGCACCCAATATGTCGGACGCCGAGCGTTTCCACCAGCGCGTGCTGGCGGGCGAAGCCGACGAGCTAACCAAGGATGCGCGAACCTATGTGCGACGCTACAGCTTCGCGCGCTACTGCGACCATGTGCTGCTGCCGGGTCTGCGGATGGCAGTGTCGGACCTGGGCACCGGCACCATCGACAAGCTACAGCAGGACCGCATGCGCGCCGTGATCGCGAATATCGCCGAAACCGTGGCCTCGGCCTCGGGTTCGAGCATGCGCAACCGGCGCAAGGCGGTGCCCTTGCTGGACGCGAACATCGGCGCCCACCTGCGCAAGATGCGCGAATCCCGCTTCGGCCGCTGGCAGGGCTCGCTCGACGTCCCGAGCGGCTCGATCGTGCTGTGCGCCGGACTGCCCTCCGAGCGTGACGAATTCCTGACCGAACTGCTGGTGCGCGCCCTGCGCGAAGCCGAGGTCGACGCCCGCAGCATCGTGGCAGGCGCCCCGCAGGAACGTCCCGAAGCCGGCAACCCGGCCCTGGTGTCCACCGTCTTCATCACCTATCCGCGCCAGGACAATATCGACGAATGGCTGCTGGCCGTGGCCGACTTGCGCGCCGACCTGCCCGAGGCCCTGATGGTCACCGTGCTGCTGCCCTACGACGAGCAACTGCCCAAGCGCGCACTGGTGGAAGAGCACGTGGACATGATCCTGCGCTCCTTCGAGGAAGGCCTGGCCTTCGTGGCGCCGGACCGCGCGGCGCAGTCGCCCGGCGCCGCGCCGCGCATGCGCGCCGCATAAGCGGCCCTGCCCCGGGTTTGCCCCCGATTTCGTTGTTTTTCCAGCGCAGGCCAACCGAAAACTCGGTGAAGTTTGCGCCAGTATTGACGATTTCCAGATTTTCGCACGTAAAATGCTTTCCCAGCGGCATTAACATTTCTCAGGCGGAATATGAAATCGGTACAACAAGAAGTCGACGAGCGCAGCAACCTCACTGGCACCAACAAATTCGAACTCCTGCTGTTCCGCCTCGGCGGCGACGAACAGGGCGAGCGTAGCGAGCTGTTCGGCATTAACGTGTTCAAGATCCGCGAGATCGTCGCCATGCCGGTCATCACGGCCGTGGCTGGCGCGATGCCGCATGTGCTGGGCGTGGTCAACCTGCGCGGCCAGATCATCCAGGTGCTCGACCTGCCGGCGATCGCCGGCGTCAAGCCCAAGACCGGCCTGAACATCATGCTGGTGACGGAATTCGCCCGCACCACCCAGGCCTTCGCGGTCGAGAGCGTGGAAGAAATCGTGCGCCTGGACTGGAGCCAGGTGATGTCGGCCGAGCGTTGCGCCGGCAGCGGCATGGTCACCAGCATCGCGCGCCTGCCGAGCGAGAATGGCGACGAAGGCCGGCTGGCCCAGGTGCTCGACGTCGAGACCATCCTGCGCGACATGAACCCGGATTCGGGTCCGGAGATCAACCAGCAGACCGTCGGCGCGAAGATCCACATCAAGCCGGGCTCGGTCGTGCTGGCGGCCGACGATTCGGTGGTGGCGCGCGCCCTCATCGAAGAAGGCCTGAAGGCCATGGGCCTGCCCTTCATCATGGCCAAGAGCGGCAAGGAAGCCTGGGACCAGCTCAATGCCATCGCGACCACCGCCGAAGCCGAAGGCAAGTCGGTGCACGACAAGGTGGCGCTGGTGCTGACCGACCTGGAAATGCCGGAAATGGATGGCTTCACCCTGACCCGCAACATCAAGAAGAGCGGCCGCTTCGGCGGCATCCCGGTGGTGATCCACTCCTCGCTGTCGGGCACGACCAACGAAGAGCACGTCAAGAACGTCCAGGCCGACGCCTATGTCGCCAAGTTCTCGGCCGAAGAGCTGGCCACGACCCTGCGCCGCCTGCTGCGCCAGTAATTCATCCAGGCATTACCCGGCTCGCATGTCAACGGCATGCGTCCCCGATTCGTTGTGTTGTAACAAACGCTAACACAATCGTCCCGTGCGCCGGGCTCCTGGTTGTACTATAGGCAACAAGCCGGTACGTAATCGGGGGTGCCGGCCAGGCAGGGGCTCTGCCTCTGCCGACCCGATTACGCAAGATGCGCGCGTGCACACCGGTGCGCCTTCATGCAGAGAGCTTGCCCATGCCGCAAAGACGACGAGATGACCAGACCGCTGTAACTGCCGAGTACGCCTTCTTCCTGGCGGAGACCCGCGGGCTGCGCTTCGCGCTCGACTACCTGGACAACTGCCACATCCCACGCGATATCCTCATCCGCGCCATCGAAGAACCCGCCCGGCGGCGCCGCGTCGAACGCCGCCGTACTCCCCGTAACGACTAGCCTGCCTGCCGCCGGGTTGTTTCCCAGCCATTGACTAACGCGCGTCACCACGCCGCGCCCTGTGCTAATTTGGGCGCGGTGGGGAGTGGGCCATGCTGCACGTGTACCGTTGGCAAACCATTGATGGCGTCGGGCTCGAACACCTGAGCCTGCAGCGCCGCGACGACATCATCGTCGCGGAAGGCGTCGTCATTGGCGTTGCCGGCGACGAGGAGCCCTTCGGCTGCAGCTACCGCATCTGCTGCGACGCGCGCTGGCGCGTGCGCGCGGTCGAGGTGCATGCCGCAGGCGGCGAATCGCGCGTGCTCACCACCGACGGCAGCGGCTGCTGGCGCGACGGCGACGGCGCGGCCATGCCCGAGCTTGGCGGCTGCATCGACGTCGACATTTCGGCCACGCCCTTCACCAATACCCTCCCGATCCGCCGTCTCGGCGAACACCTGCACCAGCGCGCCAAGGTGGAGGTGGTTTACATTCCGGTGCCGGCGCTCGCGTTGGCGCGCGCCGAGCAGGCCTATACCCGCCTGGCCGACTGCCGCTACCTGTACGAAGGCCCGGTCGGAGACTTCCAGGCCGAGCTCGAAGTCGATGCGGACGGACTGGTGGTGCACTATCCGGCCCTGTTCCGGCGCCTCGGCTGACGAATTGGCCGGCTGCCACGCGCAGACCGGCAATGACTTGGCGTGCCGGAATGGCTATAATTTTGGTCTTCGTACCAAGGATCACGCCATGTCTTTGTCAGCGCACCAGCTTGAACTCCTGTCCCCCGCGAAAACCGCCGAGATCGGCCGCGAGGCCATCCTGCACGGCGCCGATGCGGTGTATATCGGGGGGCCGGCCTTCGGTGCGCGCCACAACGCCAGCAATCCGCTGGAAGACATCGCCGGCCTGGTCGAGTTCGCACACCGCTACCGCTCGCGCATCTTCGTGACCATGAACACGATCATGCACGACAGCGAACTGGAGCTGGCGCGCAAGCAGATCCACCAGCTCTACGACGCCGGCGTCGATGCCCTGATCATCCAGGACATGGGCCTGCTCGAACTCGACCTGCCGCCGATCCAGCTGCATGCCAGCACCCAGTGCGACATCCGCACCGTGGAGAAGGCGAAATTCCTGGGCGATGTCGGCTTCTCGCAGCTGGTGCTGGCGCGCGAGCTCACCGTCGAGCAGATTCGCAAGATCCGGGCCCAGGTCGACACCCCGCTCGAATACTTCGTGCACGGCGCGCTGTGCGTGGCCTTCTCGGGCCAGTGCTATATCTCGCACGCCGACACCGGCCGCAGCGCCAACCGCGGCGACTGCTCCCAGGCCTGCCGCCTGCCCTACACCCTGAGCGATGGCGAAGGCCGCGTGGTGGCCTATGAAAAGCACCTGCTGTCGATGAAGGACAACGACCAGAGCCGCAACCTGGAAGCGCTGGTCGACGCCGGCATCCGCTCGTTCAAGATCGAGGGCCGCTACAAGGACATGGGCTATGTAAAGAACATCACGGCCCATTACCGCCTGCTGCTCGACGAGCTGCTCGAGCGCCGCCCGGAATTCTCGCGCGCCGCCAGCGGCTCTACGCGCGTGCTGTTCAGCCCGGACGTGGACAAGAATTTCCACCGCGGCCACACCGATTATTTCGCACTCGGCCGCCAGGAAGACATCGGCGCCTTCGATTCGCCGAAATACATCGGCGTCGAGCTGGGAACGGTCACCCGCATCGGCCCGGACTTCATCGACCTGGCCACCAATGCGCCGATGGCCAATGGCGACGGCCTGAACTACATGAACAAGCGCGTCACGGTCGGCGTGCAGGCCAACAAGGCCGAGAAGCTGGGCGAAGACGAGGATGGCCAGCGCTGGCGCGTGTTCCCGAACGAGGTGCTGGGCAGCCTGCCCGGCTTGCGGGTCGGCACCATCGTCCACCGCAACCGCGACCACCAGTGGGAATCTGCGCTGAACAAGAAGTCGTCCGAGCGCAAGGTACGGGTCGACCTGACCTTGTCCGAACAGCCGGGCGGCCTGCGCCTGGCGGTGCGCGACGAGGACGGCATCGAGTCCGTGCTGGATGCCGCGCTCGCGCTGCAACCGGCCCAGCAGGGGCCCCTGGCCGACGCCGGGCTGCGCGCCAGCCTGGCCAAGCTGGGCAACACGATGTTCGAGGCCGGCACGGTCGAGCTTCAGTTGTCCCAGCCCTGGTTCGTGCCCTCGAGCGCGATCAACGCCCTGCGCCGCGACGCCATCGTTCTTCATGAAGCGGCGCGCCTGGCCAGCTGGGAGCGGCCGCAGCGCAAGCCCAAGGCCGAGCCGCCGGCCATCTACCCGGACCAGCAGCTGAGCTATCTGGCCAACGTCTACAACGAGAAGGCGCGCGCGTTCTACCACAAGCATGGCGTGCAGCTGATCGACGCGGCCTACGAATCGCACGAGGAACCGGGCGAGGTCTCGCTGATGATCACCAAGCACTGCCTGCGCTTTTCCTTCAACCTGTGCCCGAAACAGGCCAAGGGCGTCACCGGCGTGCAGGGCCAGGTCCGCGCCGAGCCGATGACCCTGGTGAGCGGCAACGAGCGCTATACGCTGCGCTTCGACTGCAAGCCCTGCGAGATGCATGTGGTCGGCGCCATGAAGCAGAACATCCTGCAGTCGCCGCCGCCCTCGGCGGTAGCCTACAGTCCCCTGACCTTCCACCGCCAGCGCCCGCGGGCCTGAACGAAAAACGCCGCCGGGTTTCCCCGGCGGCGTTTTTACTGCTGCCTTGCGACGCGGTTCAATCCACCGTCGCGCCGCTATCCTTCACGACCTTCGACCAGCGCACCGACTCGGCCTGCACGAACTTGCCGAAAGCTTCCGGCGATTCGCCCACGAAGTCGGAGCCGGTATCGGCCAGCACCTTCTGGAACTCGGGGCCCTTCATGACCTTGATGGCCTCGGCATTGATCTTGGCGACCACGGCCTTCGGCGTCTTGGCCGGGGCGAACATGCCGTACCAGGCGTAGGACTCGATCGCCGGCAAGCCGGCTTCCGCGAAGGTCGGCACATCCGGCAGCAGCGCCGAACGCTTGGCGCCCGAGATCGCGATCGGCTTGACCTTGCCGCTCTTAATGTGCGGCATGATCGCGATGGTGCTGTCGAACATGATCGGGATGTGGCCGCCGAGCAGGTCGGAGATGGCCGGCGCCGAGCCCTTGTAGGGTACGTGGGTCATCTGCAGCTTGGTGACGCTCGCGAACAGTTCGCTGGTGAGGTGCTGCGGCGTGCCGTTGCCCGACGAGCCATACGAGAACTGGCCCTTCTTCGACTGGATATAGGCCATCAGCTCCTTCAGGTTCTTGGCCGGCACCGATGGGTGGGCGACCAGCACCAGCGGCACGCGCAGCAGGTTGGTCACCGGCGCGAGGTCCTTGAGCGGATCGAAATTCATGTTCTTGTACAGGCTCGGGTTGATCACGATCGGTGCGCTCGAGGTGATCAGGAGGGTCTTGCCGTCGCCCTGGGCGCGGGTGACCGCGGCCGTGCCGATGTTGCCGCCGCCGCCGGCGCGGTTGTCGATCACGAAGGTCTGTCCCAGCGCCTGGGTCAGGCCCTTGGCCATCGGGCGCGCCGCGATGTCGGACGGTCCGCCCGGCGGCCATGGCACCACCACCGTCACCGTCGAATCCGGCCAGTTTTGCGCCAGGGCGCTGAGAGATATTACCGACGCCGTCACAGCGAACGCGAGTTTCTTACCGCTGCCGAAGAGTAAACGCATAGTCCCCATCCTTCTGTTGATGAATTGGCATGAGCAGCTAGTGTAGCGCATTCGACCCGCGCGTACACGGCCGCGTTGCACCGATCCACAGCGGCGCGATCGCGGCCATTTAAATATTTACAACGAAAAATGACAAATTCATTAAAGCAATAGAGATTTGTTATCGGAAATAGTTTATTTTGTAGGACGTCTCCTACCCGAGAGCTGCCCATGGACCGCCGCTATCCTTTCATCCGTCGACGCGCCAGACGCGCGCGCTTGCGACAGCGCGTAGCGGCGGCGCTCATGCTCGGCATCGCCGGCGGCGCGCTGGGGTTTGCGCTGATGGGCGAGCCGGACCCGGTCGGCGCCGGCATCCCGGCTGCGCCGACCCTGCTGGCCCTGGCGTCCACGCCGGCCGGAGCCGTCCCAGGCAAGGCGGCGCCGCGCCGCATCTACCCCTATTCGATCGTGCCGGGCGGCACCGCCACCCAGACCGAGCTGGCGCGCGTGATCCGCACCGACAAGGTGGTCGCCGCCCATTACGCAAGCTTCGATGTCGACAGGGCGCGCCCGCTCACCGTCACCAAACCGCGCGCGGTGCACGTGTCCTACCGCAAGGGCGACAAGGTGTACTGGACGGCGAAGAAGATCATGCTGGCCGAAGGCGAGACCCTGCTGTCCGACGGCAGCAATGAAATGCGGGCGCGCTGCGCCAACCGGATTTCGGACCTGGCGCAGTTCCCGGTCGAAGCCAATGGGCCGGGCGCCGAGGTGCTCGATACGATGTTCGAGGAAGGCGGCGATGGCGACCCGGCATTCGCCCTGGTCGACGGCGACGGCGCCGGCACGCAGGCACCGGCTTACGTCGAGGGCGGCAACGCTTCCGGCATGCTGCGTGCGTCGAATGGCGACACGGGCGGCATGACGCTCGCCCGGTCCGGCTCCTCCGACGGCCTGGATTCGCCGCTGTCTTCCGCGACGACGGCGCCCGTGTCCGTGGCGGCGCCCGCGGCGCAGGAAGTGCCTGCCGGGACGCCGGGCGCCCAGCCGCCTGCCACCGGCGGCACCGGCGGTGGCGGCGACGTCGCCGATCCGGTTCCGGGCGATGCCGGTACGAAGCCGGGCCCCTTCATCCCGGCGCCGAGCCTGGCGCCCCCTGCCCCGGCTACCAGCACCGACGAAGAAAAGCCGGCGGGTGGCGAAGTGCCGGAGCCGCCTGGCTTGTTACTGTTTGGTCCGGCGCTGGCCGGCATCGCCTTCTTGCGCCGCCGGCCAGTGCGACCCGGGAAGCCCCCTAGCGCGCCGCCCTGAGACAGCAAACTTCCCCGTCCTGCTCCTAGCCGAACAGCTTGTTGGCCGTGCGCGCGATCAGTTCGCCCTGGTGGCGTGCGCCGCCCAGTTCGAGTTCGCTGGGCTGGCGCTCGCCCTTGCCGCCGGCGATGGTCGAGGCCCCATACGGGCTGCAGCCGACGATCTCGTCGAGCGTCATCTGGGCCTGGTAGCTGTAAGGCAGGCCGACCACCGTCATCCCGAAGTGCAGCAGGTTGGTGATGATCGAAAACAGCGTGGTTTCCTGGCCGCCGTGCTGGGTCGCGCTGGAGGTGAAGGCCCCGCCCACCTTGCCGTTGAGCGCGCCCCTGGCCCACAGGCCGCCGGTCTGGTCGAGGAAGGCCGCCATCTGGCCAGGCATGCGCCCGTAGCGCGTGGGCGCGCCGATGATGATGGCGTCGTAGTCGGCCAGTTCGTTGGGGGTGGCGACCGGCGCATCCTGCTGCAGCTTGAAATGCGCGTTCTTGGCGACTTCTTCCGGGACCGTTTCCGGCACCCGTTTCAGGTCGACGGTGGCGCCGGCCGCGCGCGCGCCTTCGGCCACGGCCTTGGCCATCGTTTCGATATGACCATAGGTCGAGTAATAGAGCACCAGGACTTTCGACATTGCTTTCCTCCCTCGGTTGAATGCATCGTTCAAATACCGCGAACTGGCATTGTGGGCGGAAACGGTATTTCGTGACGTGCGGCTGGCCCGGGCGTAAAAAAGGCCGCTCGCGCGGTAATGCCGTTCAGTTAGCATAAAAATGTAGGGTGGCCGGCTTCGCCGGCCGCGCGTTCACATCACCGATGCGCTGTGGCAGATCACATCGGAGCTGGACGCGCGGCCGTTCGTCGTTCAGGCCACTGGCCTGAACGACCCCGGCCACCCTACGTTTGACTGAACAGCATTACCGCTCGCGCGGCCCTTCGTCGTGCAGTTCAGCCCGGCCTCAGATCCACCAGATCAAGGCGCCCAGGCCCACGACCAGGACAATGCGCACGAGGTTGTAGGCGGTCTTGTTCCAGGCCTTCAGGCGGCGCCGGTACTGGCCCATGTAGAAGGAAATACGGAACAGCTTGCTGACCAGGCCGACCTGGTCCCCGGATTCGTTGGGCGAGGCGGCAGCCGTCATCACGGTGCGGCCGAACCAGCGGTTGAAGGCGCCCATCCAGCCGAAGCGCATCGGGCGCTCGATGTCGCAGAACAGGATGATGCGGTCGCTGTCGCTGCCGTTGATCGCCCAGTGGATATAGGTTTCGTCGAAGATCACGCCCTGGCCGTCGCGCCAGCTGTAGCGCTCGCCGTCGACTTCGATGAAACAGCGGTCGTCGTTCGGCGTGGCCAGGCCCAGGTGGTAGCGCATCGAGCCGGCGAAGGGGTCGCGGTGCGGGTTGAGCTTGCCGCCCGGCGGCAGCTCGGCGAACATCGCGGCCTTGACGGTCGGGATCGCCTGCAGCAGCGCATAGGTCTGCGGGCACAGGCGCTCGGCCGACGGGTGGCTGGCGTCATACCATTTCAGGTAGAAGCGCTTCCAGCCGTTCTTGAAGAAGGAATTGAAGCCGGCATCGTCGTTCTGCTCGGCGGCCTTGATCTTCTTCAGCAGCAGCAGGTTCTCGGCTTCGGCGCGGATGACCGGCCAGTTTTCCTGCAGCTTCGCCAGTTCCGGGAAGGCGCTCACCGGAATGTAGGGCGTGTTCGGCACCTTCGAGAACTTGTGCATGAAGATGTTGATCGGCGCCATGAACGACGAATGGTCGAACAATTGGCGACGCAAAGGCAGGCGCACGCGGCCGCGGAAATGGATGTGCAGGATCGACAGGAAATAAAAACCAACCACTACCCACTTCATCGCGTCTCCCGTCCCAGCGCAAGGTGGCTGGCAGCTTAAAGGGACGCAGGATACCATAACGGCCACTCAGCCGTGGCAGGCTGGAGGCCGGCGCCCCGGCCCGGGCCCGGTCGTGGACCGGGCCGGAAAAGGACGGACGGGAGGAACTCAGTGCTGGACCGAGGTAATGGCATACCCCTTTTCGTCGATCTGGCCGCTCACGTTCTCGATGTCGTAGTCGGGCAGCTGCTCGGCGCCGTCGTCGACCTCGATGGCCCGGATTTCGATTTCCCAGTCGGTATTGGTGGCTTCTTCAGGGATGTTGCGTGCTTCCGGTACTGCCAGATAGGACAGCTTGCCGTCATTCTCTGCTCTACGGTAAATATCCAGGCGCATAGTCGTTTCCTCAAGTCAAAAGCCCACTTTCCCGATGAAAGAGGGGCAGTTCCACGGTAGAAGATTGAAACGCTGTCGTCTGTTAATTGACCCACACTCAGCCGGTGTCAGCGGCCGGGCGATGCACCGAGGATGCGGGCCGGCAGCAAAACGATGGCGCGCAGCAGTTCGAACACCGCATCGACGCCGACGCCGAGCAGCCGCAATGGCAGCAACAGCAGCCACACCAGCGGATACAGCACCAGGGCCAGCAGTGCGATGGGCCAGCACAGGAACAGCAGTACCAACCATAGCAGGAAACCTAGCATTGTCCTCGCTCCTTTGAAATTGACGGCGCAGGAGAACTCTAGGTGCTGGGGCGGGCGCAGGCAAACGCTGTGCGACAGGCGGGGGAAAAGGCGGGCTGGATGGGGGAATTCGCCTGTTGGGCGGATTCCCACCGGCCGTCCCCTCGTGTGGGGACGGCCCTCCCCGGGGCCGGGGGCGGCACAAAAGGTCAGGCGTAGGCGGGCACGTCCTGGGCGACGCGCTGGTTGATCACCTGGGCGCGCAGCGAGGCCTGCAGCGAAGGGATCGAGCCGCCCGCGCGGTACTGGAAGGCGATGTGCAGCAGGTCGCCGGCCACCACTTTCACGGGCTGCTCCATCGGCAGCGTCATGTAGTGATTGAGCCAGTCGATCGTGTTCGACTCTTCCGGCACGATGGCCAGCACGTTCTTGGTGATGAAGCGCATCGCGTTGAGCGTGCCGCTTTTCTCCACCACGACGGCGCCTTCCCAGGCGAACACGCTGTCGACCGGCTGGCTGAAGTCGATCAGGCTGTACACCGCCGGCTGCGCGAGTTCGACCGTGCCCGGATAGATGACGTTGGTTTCCTGGAATTGCACGATGGGCGCGTGGAAGCCCTCGAAATCGTATTCCTGCTCGACCGGCTGGGCCGCCATGATCACGGCTTCCGGCAGGAACACCGGCAGCGGGCCGCCGAACTTGGCCAGGTAGCGGCGCTTGAAGGATTCGATGACCTCGACCTGCTTCTCGCGCAGCATGGCCACGTGGATCATTTCGCAGATCACGACGTCGACCGGCTCGGGCGGCAGGTAGTCGAAGGCGTCGGCGTGGATCACCTCGACCTTGTGGCCGTTCGGATTAATCGCGAGGAACTTGCGCGCTTCGCGCACCATGTCGGGATTGAACTCGACGCAATAGACCTTGCTGGCCGCCTGGGCCGCGAAAAAGGACAGCACGCCGGTGCCGCCGCCCAGTTCCAGCACCCTGGCGCCAGGCTTGACGGCATAGTGGATGGCGGACTTGAAGCTGTGCATCCGGTTCTGGTCCATCAGCATATTGTGATGGTAATGGACTGGAATGAACTGCCCCAGGTAGCAGCTTTCGATTTCGCGTTCGTTCAGCATGGTGTTCCTTTGCCCTTACGGCTTGTACGGTAAGGACATTATGGACAAGGAAGCACCGCGCCGATTGGCCGAGCTGCGGGGTGTTTACCGCCTAGTTCCGCGCGGCAATGTTAAACGGCTATCGTTTGAACGAGGCGATCGCCGCCGCAAGGTCGCCGCGGCCGGCGCGTGCGGCGATCCGGGCCGCGGTGAGCCCTTCGCTGTTCTCCAGACCGGAATCGGCCCCCTGCTCCAGCAGGAAGGCCACCATCGCCTCCTTGCCTTCGCGCGCCGCCATCATCAAGGGTGTGTAGGCGCCGCTGGCGCGCGGCGAGACGGCGTCGAGCCTTGCCTTGCGTTCGACGAGCAGGCGCGCAATCCCGATATCTCCGCTGGCGGCCGCGTAATGCAGCGCCGTCCAGCCCGGGCGGTTGACCTGCGCCCCCTTGGCCAGTAGCGCGGCGGCCGCTTCGCGGTTAGGCTTGAAGGCGGCCATCATCAGGGCGGCATTGCCGTTCATGGCGGTCGCTTCCAGGTCGGTGCCGGGATGGGCCAGCAGCGCTGCGAGCACGCGCATCGCGTCTTCGCGCACCGCGATCACCAGGGCCGGCTCGCCGCCGACGGGGTTGATCTCGTTGGGATCGACCTCGCGCGCGATCAGTTCCTCGACCTTCTTCACGTCGTCGAGCTGGACGGCGCGGAAGAAGGCGGCGACCTGGGCCGGCGTGGCAGCCGCGGCCAGCGGGCTGCACAGGGCCGCCGCCAGCAGACAGCCCTGGATCAGCGCGCGGCGGGTCATCATCGCTCAGGCCTGTGCGGTGCTGAACAGCTTGAAGAAATTCTCGCTGGTCCGGGCCGCGACCTCGCGCAGCGACACGCCCTTGAGGGTGGCGATGTATTCGCCCACGTGGGCGACATAGCCCGGCTCGTTCATGCGGCCGCGGAACGGCACCGGCGCCAGGTAGGGCGAATCGGTCTCGATCAGCATGCGCTCGAGCGGCACGGCCTTGGCCACTTCCTGCAATTCCCTGGCGCTCTTGAAGGTGACAATGCCGGAGAACGAGATATAGAAGCCCTGCTCCATGGCCGCTTGCGCCACTTCCAGCGATTCGGTGAAGCAGTGCATGACGCCGGCGACGCCGCCGGCATCGAGGCCGGCGCCCTCTTCCTTCATGATGCGGATGGTGTCGGCGCTTGCCGCGCGGGTGTGGATGATCAGGGGTTTGCCGGTCTCGCGCGAGGCGCGGATATGGGTGCGAAAGCGCTCGCGCTGCCATTCCAGGTCGCCCTCGAGGCGGTAGTAATCCAGGCCCGTTTCGCCGATGGCGATGATCTTCGGATGGTTCGCCAGCTCGACCAGCTGCTGCACGGTCGGCTCCGGCGTGTCTTCGTAGTCGGGGTGGACGCCGACCGAGGCATAGATATGCGGATACTGCTCGGCGAGCGCGAGCACCTGCGGAAAGTCCGGCAGGTCGACCGAGACGCAGAGCGCATGCGTGACCTTGTTCTCGGCCATCTTGGCCAGGATCTCGGGCATGCGGACGCTCAGTTCCGGGAAATTGATGTGGCAGTGGGAATCGATGAACATGCCGGTATTGTAACCGGAGGGGCGTGGGTGGGAGCTTATGCCACGCGCTTGCCCAGGATAATCAGGTCGCGCTCGATCCCATCCAGGTTCGCCACGCGCGGGAAATGCGCCCACTTCTCGAACCCATACTTGTCGAACAAAGCCAGGCTGGCCGCGTTGTGCCCGAAAATAAACCCCAGCAGCGTATGCACGTTCACGTTCGGCGCAAACGCGATCGCCTGCTCCAGGCAATAGCGCCCGATCCCCTTGCCGCGTGCGCTTTCCGCGATATAGATCGACAGCTCGGCCGTGCCCGAATAGGCCGGGCGGCCATAGAAGTTGGAATAGGACAGCCAGCCCAGCACTTCCGGCTGCGCGCGCCCGTCGTCGGCTGCGTGAATCACCCACAGCGGCCGGCGCTCCGGCGCATGGTCGGCAAACCACTGCTCGCGCGACTGCACGGTGACCGGTTCGGTGTCGGCGGTGACTTCGCGCGAGGCGACGGTGGAGTTGTAGATGTCGACGATGACGGGCAGATCGTCGCGGGTGGCGAGGCGGTGAAAGTAGGACGGCATGGGTAGGTTGATTACAGCGTATGGGTCGCACGTGCCGAGCGCAACGCGGCGCCGAGGATCTCTTCGATGCGCAGCTTGGCGCGCTGGCCGGCTTCGTCGTCCGGGAAATGCACGCCGATGCCTTGCGCCTTGTTGTTGTTCGCGCCCGCCGGAGTGATCCAGGCGACCTTGCCGGCGATCGGGTATTTGTTGGGGTCTTCCATCAGCGACAGGATCAGGTAGATCTCGTCGCCGATCTTGTAGGGCTTGTTGGTCGGCACGAACATGCCGCCATGCTTCAGAAAAGGCATGTAGGCGGCGTACAGGGCCGCCTTTTCCTTGATCGCCAGCGACAGCACGGACGGCCGCGGTGCTTGCGGGGCGTTCGGCTCTGGGGGCGTGGCGGTCATCGGTATCCTTTCATGCGCAGCATGAAGTGTACTCAAGCAACATATCTTCGACAAATAATTTTGCCGACAAGGGATGGTCGGCCACGGCGCGGCGCTCATTGGCCGACTTGATCGCCCGGTTCAAACTGGCAGTGTGCACCCGCCCGGCCAGGCTCGCAAGTTGCCTCTCGTAGCGCGGATAATACCGGACCTTGCCCGCCAGTTTCACCGACATCAGGTCGTACAGCCAGCGCTGCTGCCAGGACACCAGGGACGCCAGCGGCGACTTCGACAGTTTCTCGGCGGCGCGCAGGGCGCCATCGACCGCCGGATTCGCCAGGAACTGCAGCAGCGCGTCCAGGTCTTCGCGGCTGCCGCCTTCGGCCTCGTTCAGTGCCGCCAGCGGCGCCCCGCCCTGCTCGCGCAGCCAGCTGTCGGCGTCAGGCACGCCTTGCGCCGACAGCCAGGCCAGCGCCTCGGCATGCGAGGGCATCGGCAGCGCGAACTTGCGGCAGCGCGACAGGATGGTGGGCAGCAAGCGGTCCAGGCTGTTCGAAGCCAGCAAAAACACCGTGCCAGGGGGCGGCTCTTCCAGGGTTTTCAGCAGCGCATTCGAGGCCGGCATGTTCAGCGCTTCGGCGGGATACAGCACCACGATGCGCAAGCCCTGGCGGTGGGTCGAGATGTTCATGAAGTCGGCCAGCGCCCGGATCTGCTCGATCTTGATTTCTTTCGAGGGCGCCTTGGCCGACTTCGATTTGCCGGCGGGCTCGGCGCCATCCTCGCCCTCGCCCGGGGGCTCGTCCTCCAGTGCTTCCGGGCGCACGCGGCGGTAATCCGGATGGTTGTTCTGGACGAACCAGCCGCAGGACGCGCAGGCTGCGCAGGCGTGGCCGTCCGGGCGCACGTTCTCGCACAGCAGCGATTGCGCAAAGGTTTCCAGGAAATCGGCCTTGCCTACGCCGGCCGGACCGTGAAACAGGATTGCGTGCGGCAGGCGCGCGCGCATCGCCTGCAGGCGGGTCCAGGCATCGCCCTGCCATGGGTAAATCTTCACAACAATTTCTCCAGCACTTCGGCCAGGCGCAGCTGGATGTCGGGAATCGTCCGGGTCGAATCGACTACCACGATGCGTCCCGGGAACTGGGCCGCGCGGCGCAGGTATTCGTTACGGCATTTCTGGAAGAAGTCGGCCTGCTCGCGCTCGAACTTGTCGAGGGTGCGGGTGGCGTCCAGCCGTTCGCGCGCAACCTCGAGCGGCACGTCGAACAGCAGGGTCAGGTCCGGCTGCAGGTGGGGATGGACCCAGGCTTCCAGCGCCTCCATCTTTTCGCGGTCCAGGCCGCGGCCGCCGCTCTGGTAGGCGAAGCTGGCGTCGGTGAAGCGGTCCGACAGTACCCAGTTGCCCTGGGCCAGCTTGGGCTCGATGATCTGCGCCAGGTGCTCGCGGCGGCTGGCGAACATCAGCAGCGCCTCGGTTTCCAGGTGCATCTTCTCGTGCAGCAGCAGATCGCGCAGCTTCTCGCCCAGCGGCGTGCCGCCCGGTTCGCGCGTAGGCACGACGGTCTTGCCGCGCATGGAGAGGAAATCGTTGACGAAGCCGATATGGGTCGACTTGCCGGCGCCGTCGATGCCTTCGAAAGTAATGAACTTGCCTTTTACGATACTGCCTTGCGTCATTGGTTCATCCGCCGCTGATACTGGTTCACGGCCCGGTTATGGTCGTTCAGGTTGTCCGAGAACTGGCTGGTGCCGTCGCCGCGCGAGACGAAATACAGGGCCTCGGTCTTGGCCGGCGCCAGCGCCGCCGCCAAGGACTGCACGCCCGGCAGCGAAATCGGCGTCGGCGGCAGGCCCGAACGCGTATAGGTATTGTAGGGGGTATCGGTTTCCAGGTCCTTCTTGCGGATCTGGCCCGCGAAACGCTCGCCCATGCCGTAGATCACGGTCGGATCGGTCTGCAGCAGCATGCCGGTGCGCAGGCGGTTGACGAACACGCCGGCAATCATGGTGCGCTCGCTCTTCTGCCCGGTTTCCTTCTCGATGATCGAGGCCATCACCAGCGCTTCGTACGGATTCTTGTACGGCAGGCTCTTGTCACGCCCTTCCCAGGCCGCCTTCAGGTGGCTCAGCATGGCCTGGTGCGATTTTTTATAGATGTCCAGCTCCGACGAGCCCTTGGCGAACAGATAGGTGTCCGGGAAGAACAGGCCTTCGGGCGAGGTGTAATCCTTGGAGATCTTTTCCATCAGCTCCTTGTCGCTCAGCTTGACGGTGTCGTGCTTGAGGCGCTGGTGCGCAGCCAGGGCCGCGCGCATCTGGCGGAAGGTCCAGCCTTCGATGATGGTGACGGTCTCCTGCGCGAATTCGCCCCGCACCAGCTGGGACAGCAGGCGCCGTGGCGAGGTATTCGGCTTGAGCTCGTAGCTGCCGGCCTTGATCTTGCCGGCCTGGCCGGTGACCCGCGCCAGGATATTGAACAGGTGGCGGTTGACCGGCACGCCGGCGCTCGCCATCTGCTGGGCGGCCGCGCCCACGCCGCTGCCCGGGTTGATCGAGAATTCGATGACCGGCGGGCTCGTGGTCAGTGGGCTCTTGGCCCACCAGGAAAAGCCGGCGGCCGCGGCCACCGACACGACGACGCCGGTGACCAGGAGTTTTTTGATGAATGCCATGTGTTTTTGTTTGGGTTTCTGCCGGGGGTTTTGTCCCCTCCGGCGCGATTTTGCCGACATCTTTATAATGAGCCCGTAATGATAAAGCCTAATTGCTAATACTAACTGGATTTATGCCTAACTGGACAGACACACTTGCCTCGCTCGGCGCCCGTTTCCATGTCGACGATGCCGCGAGTATCGACGATTTTGGCCGCCCGCTGACCGCAACCGAACTTCAGGATGGTTTCGTGGCTCCGGTCACCGACCTCGGCATCATCGCCGTGGAAGGCCTCGATGCCGCCAGTTTCCTCCACAACCAGCTGACCAACGACGTCGAGCACCTCGGCCGGTCCGAGGCCCGCCTGGCCGGCTATTGCACCCCGAAGGGACGCCTGCAGGCCACCTTCCTGTATTGGCGCGATGACGAGGCCGTGTATTTGCAGCTGCCGCGCGCGATCCAGGCGCCGCTGCAAAAGCGCCTGTCGATGTTCGTGCTGCGGGCCAAGGCCAAGCTGCGCGACGCCACGGGCGAGCCGCCTTTCGCGGCCGTGCTGGGCCTGGGCGGCGCCCGCGCCGAAGCGCTCCTGCGCCGCTTCGTCGCGACGCTGCCGGATGCCCCCAACGGCAAGGTCGCCGGCGATTTCGGCACCGTGATCCGCCTGGCCAATGCCTTCGGCGCGCCGCGTTACCTGTGGCTGGCCACCGTCGATGCGGCCACGTCCGCCCTGCCCGTGCTCGCCGGCGAACTCGCGCTGGGCGGCAACCAGGCCTGGCAACTGGCGGCCATCCACGCCGGCGTACCCCAGATTACCGCGGCCACGCAGGAGCAGTTCGTCCCGCAGATGGTCAACCTGGAGCTGCTGGGCGGCGTCAATTTCAAGAAGGGCTGCTATCCGGGCCAGGAAATCGTCGCACGCAGCCAGTATCTGGGCAAGCTCAAGCGCCGCACGGCCCTGGCCACGGTGGAGAATGCCGCCGCGCGCGCCGGCGACGAAGTCTATTCGATGATCGATCCGGACCAGCCTTGCGGCATGGTCGTCAACGCGGCCGCCAATGGCCTGGGCGGCGCCGACCTGCTGGTCGAGATGAAGCTGGGCGCGCTGGGCGAAGACGTGCGTCATGGCGCGGCCGGCGGCCCGGCGCTGCGCTTCGAGCAAATGCCCTACCACCTCGACGCGCTCGACATCTAGCGATGATCGACCTGTACGTCTATTACAAGGTGCGCGCGATCGATGCCGCACCCCTGGCGCCGCGCGTGCGCGCGATGCAGGCCCGGCTTGCCGAGGGCGGCGTAGCCTGCCAGCTCAAGCATCGGCTGGAAACCCGCGACGGCTTGCAGACCTGGATGGAAGTCTATCCCGGCGCGCGTGACGGCTTCGACAGCGTGGTGGAAGCAGCCGCGCACGACGCCGGACTTGAAACCTTCATCCAGGGCCCACGCCGGTCCGAGATCTTTACGGACTTGCCGCCATGTGCCTGATCGTTTTTGCCTGGCACGTGATGCCGGGCGTGCCCGTCATCGCCGCGGCCAACCGCGACGAATTCTACGACCGTCCCGCCAGCCCGGCCGCCCCCTGGCCCGAACACCCGCATGTGATCGCGGGCCGCGATTTGCAGGGCGGCGGCAGCTGGATGGGGATCACGACGACGGGGCTGAACGGCCCGAAATTCGCCGCCCTGACCAATATCCGCGGCCCGCTGGAACGGCGCGAGAATGCGCCCACCCGCGGCGACCTGGTGGCCGGTTTCCTGGCCGGCGCGCTCGGCGCCGAAGAATACCTGGCCAGAATCATCGCCCGCGGCGACGTCTATAACGGCTACAACCTGGTGCTGGGCGACCGCGACGCCCTGTACTGGTATTCGAACCGGGGCGTCGACGATCCGCGCAACGGCAAACCGCTAGAGCAGGGCCGCATCTACGGCATCTCGAACGGCCTGCTGGACGCGCCCTGGCCCAAGGTGCTGCGCACCAAGGCGCAATTCGCGAGCCTGCTGTGCCAGGGAGCGCCGGAAGACGCCTATTTCGAGATGCTGGCCGATACCACCCGCGCGCCCGACCTGCGCCTGCCGGAAACCGGCATGCCGATCGAGGTCGAGCGCATGCTTTCGCCGGTGTGCATCGAGTCGCCGGGCTACGGCACCCGCACCTCGACCGTGGTCAAGCTGTACCGCGAGGGGGAGCCGGAGCTGCACGAGCGGGTCGTGCAGCCGGAGGGCCAGGCCCGCGGCTAGCGCCGCCCCTTGATTCCGGCCTTGAGCATCTCGCGCACCTGGGGCGTCGCCGCATACGGATCGGCCGGCGCCTTTCCCTGCACGATCGCCTCGAAGCGCTCGGCCACCGTCCCCAATGCCTGCGGGTGCGAATAAATATAAAACTGTTCCTTGCGGATCGCCTCGAAGGTGATCCGCGCGACATCCTGCGCCGTCACCTTCCCTGACTCGACCGCTTTTTCGGTCACCAACTGCGAAGCCGCCTGGCTGGCGGTGCGGTGCCCGTGGCTGGCCAGCTCATGCGGACGGTTGCGCTCGGACTGCGCGATTCCCGTGGGGACGAAATAAGGGCACAGCACCGAAGCCTTGATCGGCGCATCGACCAGCTGCAGGTCGTGGTAAAGGGTTTCGGAAAGCGCCACCACCGCGTGCTTGGAGACGTTGTAGACCCCCATCGCCGGCGGCGTGAGCAGGCCCGCCATCGAGGCCGTGTTGACGATATGGCCTTCGTAATCGCCGTCGCGCCGGGCGCACTCGAGCATCACGCGGGTGAACACGCGCACCCCATGGATCACGCCCCACAGGTTCACGCCCAGCACCCATTCCCAGTCATCGAGCGAGTTTTCCCAGATCAGGCCGCCGGCGCCGACACCGGCGTTATTGAAGACCAGGTGCACCGCGCCGAAGCGGGCAATGGCCGAATCGGCCAGCTCCTGCACGTGCGAGCCCTTGCTGACGTCGCACACCATCGACAGCACCTCGGCGCCCTGCGCCAGCAACTCCCCGGTGGCATGCTCGAGCGCCTTGGACTGGATGTCGGCCAGCACCAGCTTCATGCCCAGGCCGGCGGCCGTGTTGGCGAACTCGCGCCCCAGGCCGCTCGCGCCGCCGGTGATGACTGCCACCTTGCCGCGAAAATCCTTCATGCTGCTCTCCTCTTGCCCGCCCGTGGTCAGACTGCCGAGACGCCGCCGTCGACGGCTAGTGTCTGGCCGGTAATGTGCTTGCCCGCGTCGGAGGCGAACAGCACCACCGCGCCCTTCAGGTCCTCGTCGTCGCCCAGCCGGTTCAGCGGCGCGTCCTTGGCCAGGTTCTCGGCCCCGAAGGCGGCCAGCACGCCCTTGGTCATTTTAGAGGGAAAGAAGCCCGGCGCGATCGAATTCACGGTGATCCCGTAGCGGCCCCATTCGCCGGCCAGCGCCCGCGTGAAGTTGACGACTGCGCCTTTCGATGTGTTGTAGGCGATGGTCTGCATGGTGCCCGGCGGGTTGCCGGCCAGGCCGGCGATCGACGAGATACTGATGATACGCCCGTAGCGGCGCGGAATCATGGACAGTTTGGCGACCGCCTGGGTGACCAGGAAGATGCTGCGCACGTTCAGGTTCATCACCTTGTCCCAGGCCTCGAGCGGATAGTCCTCGGCCGGGGCGCCCCAGCTCGCGCCGGCGTTGTTCACCAGGATGTCGACGTGGCCGAGTTTGGCGATGGCCTGCTCGGCGAATGCGTGCGCCTGGGCTTCGTCGGACAGGTCCGCGGCGATGCTGCAGGCGTCGATCCCGCGCGCCTGCAAGTGGGCCACGGCCTCGTCGAGCTCTTCCTGCTTGCGCGAGGACACCAGCACACGCGCGCCCTGCTCGCCCAGCGCTTCGGCCATCTGCAGGCCGAGGCCGCGCGAGCCGCCGGTCACGATGGCGGTCTTGTTTTTGAGGGAAAAGAGTTCCTGGGTGGTGCGCATTGCTTGTCTCCGTTTTATTTTTTAAGTGTCAGTGCTGTTGCTCACTTCGGGTGAACACTCCTACCGCATCCTTATACCTCGTAATCCATGCACTGCCGCCCTTCGCGAATCGCCCCGATGAAGGGCACCAGCGCCTTGTGGGTCGGGTGGTTCGCATACGCCTCGAGCGCCGCGCGGTCGGTGAATTCCGAGTACAGCACGATGTCGTAAGTCGCTTCCAGCCCCGGCTGCGCGATCGTCACCTCGAAGGTGAGCATCCCGGGCACGATGTTCGCGCATTCATCCAGCCGGCGCTTCATCTCGCGCGCATTGGCTTCGCGGCCGGCGCCTTCGGCCTCGTCCTTCAATTTCCACATCACGATATGCTTGATCATTCCTGCTCCTGTTTCATTGTTGCCGGGACCGCTGCAAACGAGAATAGCATGCTTAAGTACGGTCGTTCGCAAAAGAATTGTCAAAAAATATTGCGCATTGCACCATGCTTTTCCCCAGAGTGCAAACCGGCGCCGCCATGCTGCGCAGCCCCCGCCTGGTAGCTCATCAGTAAGCTTCGCGTAAGTTTGAAGACAGCACCGTGTAAGGATACCGGCACACACTCCGCTCAAGCTGACAAACCATCAGCCTTTCCGACGACACTAAAACCTATACGGAGACACCCATGGCAATCACACCCGGCATGACCGCGGGAGGAAAAGCGGCACCTTCCTCCAGGGGACTGACCAAGGAAGAGAAAAAAGTCATTTTCGCTTCCTCGCTCGGCACGGTATTCGAGTGGTACGACTTCTACCTGTACGGCTCGCTTGCCACCATCATCGCCAAGCAGTTCTTCATCGGCGACCCGACCACCACCTTCATCTTCGCCCTGATGGCCTTCGCCGCCGGCTTCATCGTGCGCCCCTTCGGCGCGCTGGTGTTCGGCCGCCTGGGCGACATGATCGGCCGCAAGTACACCTTCCTGGTGACCATTCTGATCATGGGCGCCTCGACCTTCCTGGTCGGCCTGCTGCCGAGTTACGCCACGATCGGCATCGCCGCGCCGATCATCCTGGTGAGCTTGCGCATCCTGCAGGGCCTGGCCCTGGGCGGCGAATACGGCGGCGCCGCCACCTACGTGGCCGAGCACGCCCCTGAGGGCAAGCGCGGCCTGTTCACCTCCTATATCCAGACCACCGCCACGATCGGCCTGTTCCTGTCGCTGATGGTGATCCTGGGCACCCGTACCGCGATGGGCGAAGACGAGTTCCAGGCCTGGGGCTGGCGCATTCCCTTCCTGATCTCGGTCGTCCTGCTGGGCGTGTCGGTCTGGATCCGGATGTCGATGGCCGAGTCGCCAGCGTTCGCCAAGATGAAGGCCGAGGGCAAGACCTCGAAAGCCCCGCTGTCGGAAGCCTTCCTGAAACCGAAGAACGCCAAGGTCGCCTTCCTGGCGCTGGCCGGCCTGACCATGGGCCAGGCGGTGGTCTGGTACACCGGCCAGTTCTACGCCCTGTTCTTCCTGACCAAGACCCTCAAGATCGACGAGCCGCTCGCCAACATCCTGATCGCGGTCGCGCTGGCCCTGGCCACGCCCTTCTTCATCTTCTTCGGCTCGCTGTCGGACCGCATTGGCCGCAAGTGGATCATCCTAGGCGGCTGCCTGATCGCCGCGGCGACCTACTTCCCGATCTTCAAGGCCATCACCCACTACGGCAACCCGGCCCTGGAACGCGCGATCCAGACCTCGCCCGTCGTGGTCGTGGCCGACCCGGCGACCTGCCACTTCCAGGTCGACCCGACCGGCACCAAGAAATTCCCGTCGTCCTGCGACATCGCCACCCGCATGCTGACCGCGGCTTCGGTGAGCTACAACGTCCAGGAAGCCCCGGCCGGCACCGTCGCTACGGTCAAGGTCGGCGACACCGTCTTCCCGTCCTTCAATGCCGTCATGACCCCGGATAACCTGAACTTCGACGCCGACTCGAAGGCGAAGGAAGCCGCGTACAAGAAAGACGTCACCGGCGCCCTGAAGGCGGCGGGCTACCCGGAAAAAGCCGACACCGCGGCCATCAACAAGCCGATGGTGGTGCTGCTGCTGTTCATCCTGGTGCTCTACGTGACCATGGTCTACGGCCCGATCGCGGCGATGCTGGTCGAGATGTTCCCGACCCGCATCCGCTACACCTCGATGTCCCTGCCCTACCACATCGGTAACGGCTGGTTCGGCGGCATGCTGCCGACCGTGACCTTCGCCCTGGTGGCGTTCAAGGGCGACATCTACTACGGCCTGTGGTACCCGATCATCATCGCGCTGGCCACGGTGGTCATCGGCGGACTGTTTGTCAGGGAAACCAAGGACAACGACATCTACGCGGCCGATTAAGGTCTGCTAGCCGCCGGGTGGTCCGGTAGCAAAAAAGGGAATGCGGGCAAGATCGCCGCGTTCCCTTTTTCTTTGTTGGCACTTCGGGGTCAGGTTGAGGCAGTCCGTGATTCATGGACATCCAAATAGGGGACAATATGCCCCGGAAGGATAAACATGAACCCGAAAAAGAAGCAGCTCCCATCCAAGCGGGAGATCAT
>NZ_JCASIH010000013.1:0-124331 GCF_059685935.1 Telluria sp. ZT3P39 | reverse complement strand
GCGTAGAATCTTCCATGTGAGCCGGTTGCATGTTGATCTCCTAAGTCTAAGTTTCGAACTCTCAGGTTAGGACTCAATCTGCAAATCGGCTCACTTTCTTTTCATCATAGGATCTACGATGCGCGACTATGCAAAGGGTCGCAACTGCGGAGCATGGTGTGGGTTGGGCGGGAAAATGCAAACCGGCGCCAGGGAAGGCCCGCTTGAAGATGCTATTAGATGATGTTGCTACAACCAGGCTGCCGGGACGGAAACCTGCCGCCGTCAGAACTCGTCGTCGTCCGGCCCGCCCTGCATCGCCACCCGGGCTGCGCGCTGGGAAAAGCCGCGCTGCAGCAGGAAGCGCATCTGCTTGGCGCGCTCGGCTGCATCCGCAGCCACCGTGCCGAACTTGCGCTGCCAGACTTCGGTCGCGCGCGCCGTTTCGGTGTCCGCCAGGCCGGCCTTGAGCTCGTCCAGGGCTTCGCCCTTGACGCCATGGCTTTTCAGCTCGGCCATGACGCGGCTGTTGCCGAAACGTGCGGCGCGCCGGTTGATGAGCGATTCGGCGAAGCGCTCTTGCGACAGCCAGTTGTTCTTTTCAAGGAAATCCAGGAGGGCTTCCACGTCATCGCCCTCCTCGGCATAACGGGCCAGTTTACGACCCAGCTCGAGCCGGCTGTGCTCGCGCATCGACAGATAGCGAAGCGCGCGCCCTTTGAGGCTGAGCTGGGGTGCTGGCATGGTCTAGCGACCGGCTGGCGGCGATTACTCGCCGACCGCCTGCAGCTTCACCTTGCCGGCTTCTTCAGCGGCGGCGACAGCAGCAGTGACCGGCGGCAGTTCACGCACGCCCAAGGCCGTACGGACCTTGTTCTCGATCTCGCGGGCCAGCGCAGGACGATCGCGCAGGAACTGGCGGGCGTTGTCCTTGCCCTGTCCGATGCGTTCGCCGTTATAGCTGTACCACGAGCCCGACTTCTCGACGATCTTGTTGTCGGCGCCGAGGTCCAGGATTTCGCCTTCGCGCGACGTGCCTTCTCCATAAAGGATGTCGAAGTGCGCTTCTTTGAACGGAGGCGCGATCTTGTTCTTGACGACCTTGACCTTGGTTTCGTTACCGATCACTTCGTCACCCGACTTGATCGAACCGGTACGGCGGATGTCCAGGCGCACGGAGGCGTAGAACTTCAGCGCGTTACCGCCGGTCGTGGTTTCCGGGCTGCCGAACATCACGCCGATCTTCATACGGATCTGGTTAATGAAGATCACCAGGGTATTGGTACGGTTGATCGAGCCGGTGAGCTTGCGCAGCGCCTGCGACATCAGTCGGGCCTGCAGGCCCGGGAGCGAGTCGCCCATGTCGCCTTCGATCTCGGCGCGCGGGGTCAGTGCCGCCACCGAGTCGATGACCACGAGGTCGACCGAACCCGAACGCACCAGGGCGTCGGTGATTTCGAGGGCTTGTTCGCCGGTGTCCGGCTGCGAGATCAGCAGCTCGTCGAGCTTGATGCCCAGCTTTTGCGCATAGCCCACGTCGAGCGCGTGCTCGGCGTCGATGAAGGCGCAGGTGCCGCCCAGCTTTTGCATTTGCGCGATGGTCTGCAGCGTCAGGGTGGTTTTACCCGACGATTCCGGGCCGTAGATCTCGACGATACGGCCGCGCGGCAGGCCACCGACGCCCAGCGCGATGTCCAGGCCCAGCGAGCCGGTGGAAACAGTCTGCACTTCCTCGACCGGCGTATTCGCATCCATACGCATGACCGAACCCTTGCCGAACTGCTTTTCAATTTGCGCCAGGGCGGCGGCCAGCGCCTTGCCCTTTTCAGCGGCGTTTACTGCGGTTTTTTTGTCGTCCATGGTGTACTTTCAGCTGTGGAGTAGGCAAGGTAGGGTCGCTACCGCGCAAATCAAGGTCACTACTGTATAAAATTCCAGTGGTTCTCAAACGTGAATTCAAGTCACTACTGTATATAAATCCAGTAGTTTATGCAAGCGAAAAAAACCTCCCTGTTGTTAAGAGGAGGCTCGCATTGTTGCGATAAATCAAACACAATAGGAGCTGTCAAAAGTCCAACGTTTACCGGGTGCTCCCATGCGAATTCTGCTCGCCGAAGATGATAGCGTACTTGCCGACGGACTCACCCGCTCGCTGCGCCAGTCCGGCTATGCCATCGACTGCGTCAAGAATGGCGAGGACGCCGACACCGCGCTGTCCACCCAGGAATTCGACCTCCTCATCCTCGACCTCGGCCTGCCCAAGCTGTCCGGCCTCGAAGTGCTGCGCCGCCTGCGCGCGCGCTCCTCGCTGCTGCCGGTGCTGATCCTCACCGCCGCCGATTCGGTCGAGCAGCGCGTCGAAGGCCTCGACCTCGGCGCCGACGACTACATGGCCAAGCCCTTCGCCCTGTCGGAGCTCGAGGCGCGGGTGCGCGCCCTCACCCGCCGCGGCGCCGGCGGCGGGGCGGCCGTGGTGCGCCATGGTCCGCTGGTCTACGATCAGGTCGGCCGCAGCGCCTACATCAACGAGCAGATGCTCGACCTGTCGGCGCGCGAGCTCGGCCTGCTCGAAGTGCTGCTGGCGCGCACCGGGCGCCTGGTCTCCAAGGAGCAGCTGGTCGACCACCTGTGCGAATGGGGCGAGGAAGTGTCGAACAACGCCATCGAGGTCTACGTGCACCGCCTGCGCAAGAAGATCGAGGTCGGCGGCGTGCGCATCGCCACCGTGCGCGGCCTGGGCTACTGCCTCGAGAAGTTTTCCGACGCCCCGCGCACCGTCGCCGACAGCAAATCCGCCGACAAGTGAGCGAACGCCACACCGGTCTGGATGCCGCGCCCGGACCCTGGGCGGCCGAGCCGCTGTATATTCCGCCGAATCCCGAACCGGACGAGAACATCCGGCACTCGCTGTTCGGCGAGATCCTCGACTGGATGCTGGCCCCGCTATTACTGCTGTGGCCGATGAGCATCGCGATCACCTACCTGGTGGCCAAGTCGATCGCCAACCAGCCCTTCGACGATGCGCTGGAAGACCGGGTCACCGTGCTGTCGCAGCAGATCCGCACCGTGGCCGGCCGGCCGACCGTGCAACTGCCGGGCAGCGCGCGCGACGTACTGCGCGCCGACGACGTCGACAGCGTCTACTTCCAGATCAGCGGGCCGGACGGCCTGCACATCGACGGCGACCGCGACCTGCCGCGCCCGCGCAGCGGTGTGCCGGGCGCCGCCGCCGCCGCCGACGGCGGCCGCAGCGACACCGTGAGCTTCCGTAACGACAGCATCCACGGCACGCCGGTGCGCGTGGCTTATTCCTATGTGCACCTCGATCCGCTGCGCGGCGAGGACGCGGGGCGCGCCGCGGCGCCGGACCTGGCCCTGGTGCAGGTGGCGGAAACGCTCGACAAACGCGCCCATCTGGCCAACGAGATCATCAAGGGCGTGATCCTGCCGCAGTTCATCATCCTGCCGGTGATCCTTGCCCTGGTCTGGTTTGCGCTGTCGCGCGGCCTCACGCCGCTGGCCGAGCTGCAGGAGCGCATCCGCGCCCGCCCGCACGACGATCTGTCGCCGATCGACCCGCGCCAGGTGCCCGAAGAAATCTCGCCGCTGGTCGGCTCCTTCAACGACATGCTCGAGCGCCTGGCCCAGACCGTCGAGATGCAGAAGCGCTTCATCGCCGACGCCGCGCACCAGATGAAGACGCCGCTGGCGGGCATGCGCATGCAGTCCGAGCTGGCCCTGCGCCAGGTCGACCCGGAAGAAATCCACCGCTCGCTCGAGCAGCTTGCCAAGAGTTCGGAATCGGCCACGCGCCTGGTCAACCAGCTGCTGGCGCTGGCGCGCGCCGAAAACCAGCCACATGCGGGCCTGGCTTTCGAGGCTGTCGACCTGGCGCAGCTGGCGCGCGCCACCGTGCAGGACTGGGTGCAGGCCTCGTTCGCGCACCGGATCGATTTCGGCCTGGAGCTGCCGGACCAGCCGCCGGGCGATCCACCCGTCATCGCAGGCAATGCGCTGATGCTGCGCGAGCTGCTGTCGAACCTGATCGACAATGCGCTGCGCTATACGCCACAGGGCGGCAGCGTGACGGTGCGCGTGCGGCGCGACGGCGAGCACGTGCTGCTCGAAGTCGAGGACACCGGTCCCGGCATCGCCCCCGCCGAGCGCACCCACGTATTCGAGCGTTTCTACCGCATCCTGGGCAGCAACGTGCAGGGCAGCGGCCTGGGGCTGGCGATCGTGCGCGAGATCGCCCAGCAGCACGGGGCCGAAGTCGACATCTTCAACAATCCGCGCAGCGACTCCAGGAAGCACCCGGGGAGCCTGTTCCGCCTGACTTTCCCGCCACCGCTTCACCACGCCGACGACGCCGATGCCGACCATGCCGCCTGACCCTTCTTCGCCCCTGCCCGACGCGGCTGCCCGCCACCAGCGCCTGCTGGCCGCCCGCGCCGCGCACTGGGAGCGCACCCGGCGCCTGACCGCCGTGCTGCTGGTCGTGTGGCTGGCCACCGGTTTCGGCACCGTGTATTTCGCACGCGAGCTGGCCCGGTTCAGCGTGTTCGGCTGGCCGCTGTCGTTCTACATGGCGGCGCAGGGGGCCTCGCTGGTGTCGCTGGCCATCATCGCATGGTACGCCTGGCGCATGCGCCGCCTCGACCTGCTGTACGCCGCGCCGGAGGCAGGCGCATGAGCACCGCCAAGCCGCCCTATTTCCGCAAGCTGTCGCGCTACTACCTCTGGTACACCGGCTGCTTCGCGCTGTTCCTGGCGTCGCTGGCCCTGCTCGAGCAGGAAGGCATGCCGCGCCTGTGGATCGGCTACATCTTCATGTTCGCCACCATCGCACTCTACGCCACCATCGGCGTGGTGGCGCGTACCTCGAACGTCACCGAATACTACGTGGCCGGCAGGCGCGTGCCGGCCCTGTTCAACGGTATGGCCACGGCGGCCGACTGGATCTCGGCGGCCAGCTTCATCAGCCTGGCCGGGGGCCTGTACCTGTACGGCTTCGACAGCCTGGCCTACATCATGGGCTGGACCGGGGGCTATGTGCTGGTGGCGCTGCTCATCGCGCCCTACCTGCGCAAATTCGCGCAGTACACCATCCCGGACTTTTTGGCGGCGCGCTACGGCGGCGGTGCCGGCGGACGCGGCGGACCGGTGCGGGCGCTCGCCGTCGGCGCCACCATCCTGGTCTCCTTTACCTATGTAGTGGCGCAGATCTACGCGGTCGGCCTGATCGCCTCGCGCTTCACCGGGGTCGATTTTTCGGTCGGGATCTTCCTGGGCCTGGCCAGCATCCTGGTGTGCTCCTTCCTGGGCGGCATGCGCGGCATCACCTGGACCCAGGTGGCCCAGTACATCATCCTGCTGGTCGCCTTCCTGATCCCGACCATCTGGCTGTCGGCCAAGCATGCCGACAACCCGGTGCCGCAGGTGGCCTACGGTTCGCTCCTGCCGAAACTGGCGGCGCGCGAACGGCAGCTGGCGCAGGACCCGCGCGAACTCGAGGTGCGTGCAGAGTTCGCGCGCCGCGCCGGCGAATTCGATGCGCGCCTCAAGGCATTGCCGGCATCGTGGGAAGCCGGCAAGCTCGAAGCGCAGCGCGCATTGCGGGCGGTCCGCGCCAGCAATGCCTCGCTGGGAGAAGTGCGCCAGGCCGAGCGCGCGCTCGCTACCTATCCGGGATCGCCCGACGAAGCGCGCACGAAGTGGCTGGAGCTGCGCGAAGCCAACCTGCAGCGTGCGCGGCCGCCCGAGCCGCATGCCACGCCCTTCCCCGGCGCAACCGAAGCCGAGTCGGACAAGCGCCGCAATAACTTTTTGGCGGTGGTGTTCTGCCTGATGTTCGGCACCGCGGCCCTGCCCCACATATTAATGCGGGCCTACACCACGCCCTCGGTGCACGAGACCCGGGTGTCGGTGTTCTGGACCCTGTTCTTCATCCTGCTGATCTACCTGACCATACCCGCGTTGGCGGTGCTGGTGAAATACGACCTGTATACCTCGCTGGTGGGCAGCGACTTTTCCGCCCTGCCTACCTGGATCTCGTACTGGGCCAACATCGACAAGGTCAGCCCCCTCGTCAGCGTGGCGGACATCAACGGCGACGGCATCGTGCAACTGGCCGAATTCGCGATCGACGCCGACGTGCTGGTGCTGGCCACCCCCGAGATCGGCGGCCTGCCCTATGTGATCTCGGGACTGGTGGCGGCCGGCGGGCTGGCGGCGGCGCTGTCCACGGCCGACGGCCTGCTGCTGGCGATTTCCAACGCGCTCTCGCACGACGTCTGGTACAAGATGGTGGACCCGGGCGCCTCGACCCAGAAGCGGGTCACGATCTCCAAGCTGCTGTTGCTGGCGGTGGCCTTCATCGCTGCCTACGCGGCCTCTCAGCGCCCCGCGGACATCCTGTCGCTGGTCGGGGCGGCCTTCTCGCTGGCTGGGTCGACGCTGTTCCCGGTACTGGTGCTGGGCGTGTTCTGGAAGCGCGCCAACCACACGGGGGCGATCGTCGGCATGCTCACGGGTTTCGGCATCTGCCTCTGGTACATGCTGCGCGCCAGTCCGACCTTGGGCGGCAGCGTCGACGACGCCTGGTTCGGCATCCAGCCGCTGGCCGCCGGCGTGTTCGGCGTACCGGCCGGCTTGCTCGCCACGGTGCTGGGCAGCCTCTCGAGCGCGCCGCCGAGCCGCACCAGCATCGGCATGGTCGACTACATCCGTGCGCCGGAACAGGACCCGCCAAACGGCGCTTGAATTGCGCCGGCGCGACAGTACGTATGCGCGCGGCATGGAGTTGAGCCAAAGGGTTTTGCTGGCCCTGCAAGACTGCTATTGTTGGGATGCCTTCCCAGGCGCCTCTCCATTTCTCAAGAGCCGACATGACCTCGTTCCTTCCCCGCGTACTGCGTAGCGCAAGCTTCGCCGCCGCCCTTGCCTGCACCCTGCCCGGTGCGCAGGCGCAAACGCCGGCGCCGGCAGCCGGCGCGCTGCCCACCATCGCCAGTTTCTTCTCCAGCGCTCCGATCAGCGGCGCCAAGCTCTCGCCCGACGCGCGCTTCCTGGCCGCGCGCTCCGGTGCGCCCGGCCGGCGCGATGCGCTGGTGGTGGTGGACCTGGCCGCCAACAGCGCCAAGGTGGTCGCCTCGTACAACGATGCCGACATTGGCGACTTCCAGTGGATCAGCAACGAACGCCTGTTGTTCGACACGCGTGAAAAAGGAGTCGGCCAGGGCAACCAGCGCTACGCGCCAGGCCTGTACGCGGTCGACCGCGATGGCGAAAAATTCGTGGAGCTGGCCGACCGCACCGGCAGCAATTCCTCGCTCGGCCGGCGCACGGTCCGCAAGATCCTGCCCTGGCACACCTTCATGCTTGACCAGGCCGGGGCGCAGGATTCGGAATACGTCTACGTCACCAGCGTCAATTACGACACCGCCGACGCGGTGGGCAGCGTCGACCTGCTGCGCCTGAACACACTGACCGGCAGCACCCAGTCGGTGCCGCGTCCGGTCCACAAGGTGCGCAGCTGGATCCTCGACCACAAGGGCGAGCCACGCCTGGCCAGCTCGCTGGAACGCGACACCGTCACGCTGCATTATCGCGAGCCGTCGAGCGGCGCGTGGCGCGCGCTTGCCAGCTTCCCGGCCTACGGCGACGGCAGCAAGGAATTGCAGCCGGTCGGCTTCACGCCGGACGGCAAGCTGTTCGTGCTGGCGTCCAGCGGCGGGCGCGACACCACCGCGCTGCACCTGCTGGACATCGCCACCGGCAAGGTCAACCCGGAACCGGTGCTGGTCACCACCGGCTACGACTTCGACGGCCGCCTGGTGGTCAACCGCGACAAGGTGCTTGGCGCGCGCTTCACCACTGATGCGACATCGATCGAGTGGTTCGATCCCGGCATGAAGGACGTCCAGCAACAGGTCGATAAACTGCTGCCGGCCACCGTCAACCTGATTTCGGTGCCGGCCCAGGCAGCCTCGCCCTGGGTACTGGTCTACGCCTACTCGGACGTCCATCCAGGCAGCTATTCGCTCTACAACACCGAGACCCGGGTGTTCAGCAAGATCGCCGACACGCGGCCGGCCATCAATCCGGCCCAGATGGGGCGCCAGCAGTTTGTGCGCTATAAGGCGCGCGACGGCCTGGAGATCCCGGCGCTGCTCACGCTCCCCCCTGGCGGCAAGAAGACCGGCCTGCCGATGGTGGTGCTGGTGCACGGCGGTCCCTACATGCGTGGGGGTTCGTGGGGCTGGGACGCGCAGGCCCAGTTCCTGGCATCGCGTGGCTATGCCGTGCTCGAGCCGGAGTTCCGCGGCAGCACCGGCTTCGGCGTCAGGCACTTCAAATCCGGCTTCAAGCAATGGGGCTTGGCGATGCAGAATGATATCGCCGACGGCGTGCACTGGGCCGCCGGAAAAGGCATCGTCGATGCCCAACGCGTGTGCATCGCCGGCGCCAGCTACGGCGGCTATGCGACCCTGATGGGCCTGGTGAACGATCCCGGCCTGTACAAATGCGGCATCAACTGGGTAGGCGTTACCGACATCAACCTGATGTACGACAGCGGCTGGAATTTCGGCAGCGACCTCTCGAAAGAGTGGAAATCCTACGGCATGCCGGAAATGGTCGGCGACCGGGTCAAGGATGCGGCCCAGCTCAAGGCCACCTCGCCGATCGAGCAGGCCAGCCGCATCACCCAGCCGCTGCTGCTGGCCTACGGCGGCGTGGACCAGCGCGTCCCGATCACCCACGGCACACGGTTCCGCGACGCCGTCATGAAGACCAACAAGAACGTCGAATGGGTCGAGTATCCGGAAGAAGGCCACGGCTTCAGGCTGACGAAGAATAGCGTCGACTTCTGGGGCCGCGTTGAGCGCTTCCTGGACAAGCACATCGGCCCGGGCGCGGTAAGACAATAACCCTTTGCTTGAGCAAAAACCATCATGTCGACACTACCTGGCCTGTGCGCCCGCGTCCTGTTCGCCGTAGTGCTGGGCACCGCCTTCGCGGCCCCTTCCCACGCCCAGACGGCGCCGCCGCCGGTCGAAGCTTTCTTCTCCAATCCCCTGCTCGAGCGCGCCCTGCTCTCGCCGGGCGGCCGCTATCTGGCGGCCCTGTCGGGCGCGCCCGGCCGGCGCGACATGCTGGTGGTGATCGACCTGGTGGAAAACAAGGGCAAGCTGGTCGCCGGCTACAAGGACGTCGACATCCTCGAGTTCCAGTGGGTGAACGACCAGCGCCTGCTTTTCAACGTCACCGACAAGAAGATCGGTCCCGGCGGGCGCTACCTGGCCAGCGGTCTGTATGCGGTGAACCGCGACGGCGAGGGCCTGCGCCAGCTGGCCAACCGGCGCGGCAACGAGTTCGTGGTCGAAGGCGGCTCCAACATCGACCGCCGCATCCTGCCCTGGCATACCTTCATGCTCGGCCAGCGCGGCGCCCAGGATTCCGACAAGGTGTACGTGAGCAGCGTGGAATTCGACCGCAATGGCGATGTGCGCACCTCCAATCTGCTGCACCTCGACACCCTGACCGGCCGCTTCGTGACCGTGCAGCGCCCCGGGCCGATCGACACCTGGATGCTCGACAACAAGGGCGAGCCGCGCCTGGCCGCCAATTCGGAGGGCGGCACCACCATCATGTATTTGCGTGAACCGGAAAGCGGCAAATGGCGCACGCTCGCGCAGTTCGCCACCTACACCGGCAGCCCGGGCGCGTTCTCGCCGGTGGGCTTTGGCAGCGACGGCACGCTGTACGTCAGCACCGGTAACGGCGCCGACACCGACTCGCTGCACACGCTCGACCTGGCCACCGGCAAGGTCCGGCCCGAACCGGTGGTCGTCACGCCCGGCTACGACTTCAGCGGAGGCCTGATCAGCCAGCGCGGCAAGCTGCTCGGCGTAGCGGTCGAAACCGACGCCGCTGCCCACATCTGGTTCGACAAGGACATGCAGGCGGTGCAGGAGGCCGTGGACAAACTGCTGCCGGGGACCGTCAACCTGGTTTCGCCCGCCGCGCAGCCCGATGCTCCGTGGATGCTGGTCGCCTCGTACTCGGACGTGAAGCCGATCTTCTACAACCTGTACAACCCGAAGACCGGCGCACTCAATGCGGTCGGCAAGAGCCGCGAAGGGATCGACCCGCGCCAGATGGGCCGCCAGGACCCGGTGCGCTACAAGGCGCGCGACGGCCGCGAGATTCCCGCCCTGCTGACGGTGCCGGCCAAGGCGGGCAAGAACCTGCCGCTGGTGGTGCTGGTACACGGCGGGCCTTATGTGCGTGGCAACCACTGGGGCTGGAATCCGGAAACCCAGTTCCTGGCCTCGCGCGGCTATGCGGTGCTGGAGCCGGACTTCCGCGGCAGCACCGGCTATGGCGAGGCCCACTACCGCGCCGGCTGGAAGCAGTGGGGCCTGGCGATGCAGGACGATATCGCCGACGCCACGCGCTGGGCCATCGCGCAGGGCATCGCCGATCCGAAGCGCATCTGCATCGCGGGCGCCAGCTATGGCGGCTACGCGACCTTGATGGGCCTCGTGAACGATCCGAACCTCTACAAGTGCGGCATCAACTGGGTCGGGGTCACCGACATCAACCTGCTGTACAACGGGCACTGGAGCTTCGAATCCGACCTGGGCGAAGACTGGAAGAAGCATGGCATGCCGGTGCTGATCGGCGACCAGGTCAAGGACGCGGCCCAGTTCAAGGCCACCTCGCCGGTCGAACAGGCGGCGCGCATCACCCAGCCGCTCCTGATGGCCTACGGCGCGGTGGACCAGCGTGTGCCGCTCTACCACGGCAACAAGTTCCGCGATGCGGTCAAGAACCACAACAAGCAGGTCGAGTGGGTGGTGTACCAGGACGAGGGCCACGGCTGGACCCAGCCGGAAAACCGCTACGATTTCTGGAAGCGCGTCGAGCAGTTCCTGGACCGGAATATCGGCCCGGGCGCAGCGAAAAAATAAGCTGCATGCAGCGGGCATGAAGTGCGCCCCGGGGCAGTATTGATCAGCAAATTGCGCGTCAATACTGCTACGCTTGGCGGTCTTTACCGACCGTTCACCGGGAGCCCCGATGCCTGCCTTTCCCCTTCTGCCGCAATCACTGCTGCGTGCGCTGTGTGTGATCCTCTTGGCGCTGCTGCCGCTGTCGCCGGCCTGCGCCCAGTCCGCGGCCGCACCGCCTCCGGTCGAAGCCTTCTTTGCCAATCCCGTGCTCGACCAGGTACGCCTGTCGCCCAAGGGCCGCTACCTGGCGGCGATCTCCGGCGCACCGGGACGACGCGACGTGCTCGCCGTGGTCGACCTGGAAACCGACACGATCAAGATCGTCGCAGGCTATGCCGGCTTCGACGTCCTGCAGTTCGAATGGGTGAACGACGAACGCCTGATGTACAGCGTCGGCGACAACCGCGCCGGACCGGGCGCCCGGTACCAGGCGGACGGCCTGTTCGCCGTCGACCGCGACGGTTCCAGGCCGCGCCAGCTGGCCTCGCGCCATGCCGAGGAGGGCATCGTCGCCACCACCGGCAGCCGCCTCGAAACGAAGCTGCTGCCCTGGCATACCTATATGCTGGGCCAGCGCGGCCCCCAGGATTCGGACCACGCTTATGTGGCGCGTGTCGAATTCGTGCGCGGCGAGGTGCAGTCCGTCGATTTGCTGCGCCTGAACACCGTCACCGGACAGTTCAAGACGGTGCCGCGTCCGGCGCTGGTCAAGCACTGGCTGCTCGATAACGCGGGCGAGCCGCGCCTGGCGGTGGCCGCCGACGGCGATCTCAGTACCATCCACTACCGCGACCCGGCCAGCGGCGAATGGCGCAAGATCGCCAGTCTTCCACGCTACACGGCCGCCCCCGACGCCATCTGGCCGGTCGGCTTCGGCGCCGACGGCACGCTCTATGTCGAAGCCAACGGCGGCAAGGATACCTCGGCCCTGTACCCGTTCGACATCGCCAGCGGCAAGCCGGGCAAGCAGGCCGTGATCGAGGCGCGCGGCTACGATTTCGACGGTGGACTCGTCAGCCGCCGCGGCAAGCTGCTCGGCGCGACCCTGCGCACGGACGCCAACGGCAACGTCTGGCTCGATCCGGCCATGCAATCACTCCAGCAAAAGATCGACAAGCTTTTACCCGGCAAGATCAACATGCTGTCGGTGCCGTCGCAGGGCGAGTCTGCCTGGGTGCTGATCGAGTCGTTCTCGGACACCTCCCCCGCGACCTTCGTGCTCTACAACACGCGCAGCGGCGCCCTCAACCGCGTCGGCGGCACCCACCCCGCCATCGACGCCAGCCGCATGGGGCACCAGCGCCCGGTACGCTACAAGGCGCGCGACGGACGCGAGATCCCCGGCCTGCTGACCATGCCCGCGGGCGGCGCCGCCAGGAACCTGCCATTGGTGGTGCTGGTCCACGGCGGCCCGTATGTGCGCGGCAGCAGCTGGGGGTGGAACCAGGACGCGCAATTCCTGGCCTCGCGCGGGTATGCGGTGCTCGAGCCCGAATACCGCGGAACCCGCGGCTATGGGTCCGCGCACTTCGAGGCCGGCTGGAAGCAGTGGGGCCTGGCCATGCAGGACGATATCGCCGACGGCGCGCGCTGGGCCATCGCCGAGGGCATCGCCAACCCCGGCCGCATCTGCATCGCCGGCGCCAGCTACGGCGGTTACGCCGCGCTGATGGGGCTGGCCAGGGACAAGGGGCTATACCAATGCGCGGTGAGCTGGGTCGGGGTCACCGACATCAACCTGCTCTACAACGGACGCTGGAATTTCGCGTCGGATCTGGGCGACGATTTCAAGGCCTACGGAATGCCGGTGCTGATCGGCGACCAGGTGAAGGATGCCGATCAGCTCAAGGCCACCTCGCCGATCACGCAGGCCGCGAAGATCGGCAGGCCGTTGCTGCTGGCCTATGGCGGCGCGGACCGCCGGGTGCCGCTGTTCCATGGCGAGCTGTTCCGCGATGCCGTGAAGAGCCACAACAAACAGGTCGAGTATGTGGTGTATCCGGACGAAGGCCATGGCTGGTCGCAGCCGGAAACCCGCTTCGATTTCTGGAAGCGGGTCGAGCGCTTCCTGGACAAGAACATCGGCGCCGGGGCGGCGGGCTCACTGTAACGAAAAACGGGCGCCGCGGCGCCTGATGCTGGTCGGATAAGCGTAGGGTGGCCGGGGTCGTTCAGGCCAGTGGCGTGAACGACGAACGGCCGCGCGTCCAACTCCGGTGTGATCTGCTACTACGCATCGGTGATTTGAACGCGCGGCCGGCGGAGCCGGCCACCCTACATTTTCATGCTGACTAAGCGCGTTACGTCGCGGCGCCCGTTTTTCGTGGAAGCCCGCAGCTACAGGCTGAAATCCCAGTCGAGCACTGCGCGCCGGTGTCCCACCATCTCGACCGACTCGAGCAGGTTGAGCACGACCTGCTCGAGCGTGACGCCATGCTGCATCGCCTCCTGCCAGTAGGCCAGCCCGCCGGCATCGACCGTGCGATTGAACAGCGCCGCATACAGCAGGGCGATATCGTGCGCGGCCTGGCCATTGAAGCCACCGGCTGCGGCACTGTGCTCGCTCGAGTCGATCATGCGCAGCGCCACCGTACCCCAGCTGGCGCCGCCATCGATCGCATCGGCCCAGTATTCGAATCCGCCCAGGTCGGCCTGACGCCCGAGCACCGACTGGTACATGCCGGCCAGGGTTTCCAGTCCGGGGAGACGCTCGACATTTCCCACGGCGGCGCTGCCGTCGGCGAAGCGCAGCATCTCGACATTGACCAGCACGGCGCTCGCCGCCGGGTGGGCCTTGCTTGCCACCACCACGTGCCCGTGATGCCAGGCGATGTCGTAATCGCCGCGCGCCCCGAGGAAGCTGGCGGCATCGAGGCCCTGGCCGCCGTGCAAGGTAGCGCTGGCCGCCGCAAGTTCCGGTATGCCGAGCCGCAGGGTGTCGGCGCCGCCGCCCGCGAACACGGTGGCGCTGCTGCCCGCCTCCACCGTGAAGCGCTGGCTGGCGCCGTCGCCCACGAGCAGGGGATTGCCGCGCGCCAGGATGTCGGCAGTGCCGACCACGGCGGCGAAGTCGACGTCGCGCAGTTCGATCGTGCCGCCGCCGGCAAGGTCCCTGGAGTCGATCACCAGGGCGACGCTGCGTCCCGGCGCCTCCGGCGCGCCGCTGAGCGTCAACACCCCGGCCGGCGCCGCGGTGCTGACCGGCGCCACCGTCTGCACCAGCAGCGATTCGGCCGAAGGCAAGCCGGCCAGGAAGGACTGGCCATTGCCGGTCAGGTGGCCCTGCTCCAGCGGCGCATGGGCCGGGGTTGCCGCCCTGATCGCGCTGACGAGCAATTCCAGCGCCTTGCCGGTCACGCTGGCGCCGCTGGTGCTCAAGCCGAAGCCGGGCGCGAGCTGCGCCAGCAGCGTCGTGGCGCCGCCATCGCTTGCCAGCGGAATGTCCGCCACGTCCGCGCGGCCACTCGATTCCATCCGGCTGCCGGTGATGACCGGCACCTGCACCGACGTGCCGAGCATCCCGCCGGGCAGCAGCACCGGCTGCTGGTACACCTGCACGCCGTCGACCAGCGGGGCCGGCGCGGGTGGCGGCGCGTCGATTCGCAAGCTGAAGGCGCTGCTCGCGGCCGACACGTTGCCCGCTGCGTCCCGCTGGGTAGCCGTGAGAGTATGGCTGCCGTCACCCAATACGGTGGCGATGCGCCAGTTGCCAGATGCGTCGGCCGTGGCGCTGCCGGCCACGGTGGCGCCCGCGTACAGGGTCACCTGGGCATGGGCGGCGGCCGTGCCTTCGATCAGCGGACTGGTGGTGCCGGTGATGCCGTCGCCCGCGGCGCCGGTGTCACTCAGCGCGGCCAGGGCCGGCGTGCTTGGCGCGGATGGGGCCAGCGTGTCGAAGGCGAGCGCCGCCAGCAGGCCGGCGCCGCCATCGTTGCCGGCCAGGTCGGCATAGGCGCCGGCAACGACACTGATGGAGGCCGAGCCGCCGTCGATGCCGGCGTTCGGCGTGAACACGGCGCTGCGAGTCAACCCCGTGCCGGTCAGCGCACCGAGCGTGCCGCCGCTGATGGCGATATCGGCTGCATCGAAGCCGGCGCCGGGGTCTTCGCTGAAAGTAAAGGTGATGATGGCGCTCTGGCCGATGCGCAGTGCCGGCGTGCTGCTGGTGATTGCCAAGGTCGGCGCCGCGGTGTCGATGGTGACGGCCAGGCCGGGGCCGGCCGCGCCCGCGTTGCCGGCGGCGTCGACCGCGCGTGCGGTAATCGTGTGCGCGCCCGGCGCCAGCGCCGCGGCCGTGATCGACCAGGCGCCATCGAGCATGCCGGCCAGGCCGGTGCCGATGGCCGTGCCGTCGCTGTCGTAGAGGGTGACGGTGGCGCCCTGTTCGGCGGTGCCCGTGAAAGTGGGGGTAGCGTCATTCGTCACGCCGTCGGTGTTCGAGGCGCCGCTGTCGCTGGCGGACACCAAGCCTGGCGCGGAAGGCGCTGTCGGCGCCAGCGTATCGAACGGCAGCGCAGGCAGGCTGCCCCCCGTCCCGAGGTTGCCGGCCAGATCGGTGTAGCCGGCGCCGACCGTGACGGCCGCGCTGCCGCCGTTGGTCGCGGCGCTGGGCGTGAACAGCGCCGTGCGGGTCAGCCCGGCGCCCGAGATCGCGCCCAGCGTGCCGCCGCTAACCAGCAGGTCGCCGGCGCTGCCGTCCCAGCTGAAACTGCTGCCCGGGTCTTCGCTGAAGGTAAAGGTGATGGTGGCGCTCTCGCCGGCCTTGAGCTGGGCAAGGTCGCTGGTGACCGTCACGGCGGGCGCGGTGGTGTCGAGGGTGACGGCGCGCTGCAGCAGCGGGCCGGCATTGTCGACGGCGTTCGCCACCCTCACCTGCAGGGTGTGCGCACCAGGAGCCAGCGTGGCCGGCAGCGACCAGGTGTTGGCGCCGACGGCGGCGCCCGCATTCAGCCAGTTCGCGCCGCCGTCGAGCGAGACCTCGACCCGCTCGCCCACCGCCAGGTTGGCGTCCAGGGTGCCGGAAATGGTCTGGGCGGCGGTGCTGGTGACGAAGTCGGTGCCGGAGATCCCCGTATCGCTCGACAGGGAGACGCTGGCGGCGGCCGTCGTGGGCGAACCCGTTTCGACGAACAGGTCCAGCGCGCTGGACGCCGCACCTTCGTTGCCGGCGGCATCCACTGCCCTCGCGGTGATGCTGTGGTTGCCCTGGGCCAGTGCGCTGCTGGTGATGCTCCAGGCGCCGCCCGTGACCAGCGCCGAGCCGATGGCGGTGGCGCCGTCGTACAGGGTGACCAGGGCGCCGCTTTCGGCGCTGCCCGTGAAGGTGGGCGTGGTGTCGCCGGTGATATCGTCGCCGGCGGAGACGCCGGTATCCGAGGCCCCGGCCAGGTCCGGGCTGGAAGGCGCGGCCGGTGCTGCCGTATCGAACACGTAGGCGCGCGAGATCGCCGCGCCCGCATTGCCGGCGGCGTCAACCACCCGCACCTGCAGCGTGCCGCTGGTGAGCAGGGTGGTGGCCAGCGACCAGGCGGTGTCGCCTTCGGCCGCCGTGGCGAACTGCCAGCTCGCGCCGTTATTCGTCGACACCTCGACCCGCTCGCCCGCGCCCAGGCTGGCGCTCAAGCTGCCAGAAATGGTTTGCGCCGCGATGGCGGTGACCAAGTCGTTTGATGAGGCGCCGGTGTCGTTTGAAAACGCGGCGCCGGTAACAAGCGTGGCCGGAGCGGTGCGGTCGATCGTCAGCACCAGGCCGGCGGATGCGGCGCCCAGGTTGCCGGCCGCGTCGAGCGCCTTCGCGGTAATCGTGTGCGCGCCTTCGGAGAGCGCGCTGCTGACCACCGACCAGCTGCCGTCGCCGCCCGCAGTGGCCGTCCCGATCACGGTGCTGGCGTCGCTGTCGTACAGCGTGACGGTGGCGCCGGCTTCCGTACTGCCCGCGGCCCCGGTGAAGCTTGGCGTGTTCACGCTGGTCAGGCCGTCGCTGCTCGAGCTGCCGCTGTCGCTGCCGGGGGCCAGGTCGAGCGTGCCGGGTGCTGCCGGCGCCGTGCGGTCGATGGTGACAATCAAGCTGCCGGAGACCGCGCCCGTATTGCCGGCGGCATCGGTCGCCGTCGCGGTGATGGTATGCGCGCCCTCGGCCAGGAAGATGCTGTCGGCGGCCCAGCGGCCGTCGCCGGCGGCAGAAGTGGTCGCGATCAGGGAGGCGCCGTGATACAGCCGGATGGTGGCGCCCGCTTCGGCGCTGCCGGCCGCGCCGCGGATGGTCAGGCCCGTGTCTTTGGTGAGGTTGTCGGTCGCCGAGCTGCCGGTGTCGTTGGCGGCAGCCAGGTCGGGAATCGCGGGCGCCCCGGGGGCCAGGGTGTCGAAGCTCAGCGCGGGCGGTGCGCCGGCCCCACCGGCGTTGCCGCCCGCGTCGATATAGGCGCCGGCGGCAACGCTGATGCTGGCCGCGCCGTTGTTGGTGGCGGCGGCCGGGGTGAAGGTGGCGGTGCGCGTGGTCCCGCTGCCGCTCAAGGGCCCGAGGCTGCCGCCGCTGACCGTGACGTCGCCCAGGGTGAAGCTCGCGCCCGGGTCTTCGCTGAAGCTGAAGGTGATGGTGGCGGTCTGCCCTGCCTTGAGCGCGGGCAGGTCGCTGCTGATGGAAAGCAGCGGCGCCAAAGTATCGAAGCTCAGCGCCGGGCTGGCGCCGGCTTCGCCGGGGTTGCCCGCCGCGTCGCTGTAGCTGCCTGCCGCCACGGTGATGCGGGCGCTGCCGCCGTTGGTGTTGGCCGTAGGGGTGAAGGTGGTGGTGCGAACCACTCCCCCGCCGCTGAGGGCGCCCAGCGTGCCGCCGGTGACGACCAGGTCGGCGGCATTGAAGCTCACGCCGGGGTTTTCGCTGAAGGTGAAGGTAATCGTCGCGGTTTCGCCCACCTTCAGGGCCGCCTCGTCGCTGGTGATGGCGAGCAGGGGCGCAGCGGTGTCGAGCACGATCGCCTTGTTGGCGCCGAGCGAGCCGGCCGCACCTGGCGTGGGCAGGGTCAGGTCGGCGCCGGCGCCGCTGTCCCCCGCCCTGATCGTGGCGCCGTTGAGCGCCAGCGCGCCGGTGCCGACGTAATTCAGGTCGGCGCTGGTGTCGCCCGCCTGCACCGTATAGCTGAAGCTCAGGGTCGTGGTACCGCTGCCGCCCGCATAGCTGGCCAGGTGGTCGGTGCTGCCCGTTTCCAGTTGCAGCGTGGGCAGTCCGCCCGTGGTATCGACATCCACCGCCCGGTCGAAGTTCACCGTCAGCAGGATCACGTCGCCGGCGTTGTAGCTGCCGTTGGCCGTGCTCGACGACACCGAGGCGACGGCCGGCGCCGGCGGTTGGATGTTGGTCATCGAGATACCGTCGATCATGAGGTATTCGATCTTGCCGCCCAGCGTGGTGGCGGTGATCACCAGCCGGGTGATGGCGGTCATGCCGGGAAGCGCAATCGAGTCCGATGGCAAGGCGCCGTTGTAGTTGTTCGCCAGCGTATGGGTGACAGTCGCGCCCACCTGCTGGCTGGCCGCGTTGTAGCCCTTGATGACGACGGTCTGGTTTTCCAGGCTGGTCGCGTAGTTCGACAGCTCGATGGCGCCCGGCGTGAATACCTGCCCGGTCGCGAACGACAGGGTGATGGCGTCTTCCAGCGCATACGAGGCGGCAAAGACGGCACCGTAACCATCGTAGGCCACCGTGCCTGTGGTCGCACCGTCGATGACCAGCTGGTAGGAGGAATCGCCATTGACGCGATACACCGCATTCTGCACGGTGTCGTTCTCGTCGCCGTCGTTGACGAAATCGCCGAAATTCTCGAAGCCGATCGTGACGGACGCGATGGATTCAGTCATGAGGGGAATGGACGCCATACCTGTCTTCCTTGGTTGTGCAAAGGATGCCGCGCGCACGGGCATGCACGCATTGCAAGCAAGGAATCATTCAGCATTCCTCAGGGCCGGGCAATTGCTGTTGCGCTATTGCTTGACCGAAATCAAGCGCGCGCAAAAATCCGCTTCTTTGTACCTGCCGCGCGACATGCGCCGTGCCCGAACCATGCGAGCCTCACGGCGCTCCGGCACCGCTTCAGCGCCGGTTTCGTCGCATCACGACACCACCAACAAAGGGGATTTCACATGGACGCTTACCTCGGAATGATCATGCCCGTCGCCTTCAACTTCGCCCCGCCAGGCTGGATGCTGTGCCAGGGACAGTTGCTGTCGATCGCACAGAACAACGCGCTGTTCGCGATTCTCGGCACCACCTACGGCGGCAACGGCCAGACCACGTTTGCGCTGCCCGACCTGCGCGGACGCACCCTGGTGGGCATGGGCCAGGGCGCGGGACTGAGCCCGGTGAACCAGGGCGACATGATGGGCGCGAACAGCACGATCGTCACCGCCAGCGGCAACGCGATGGTGGCCATCGACGCCGCCCACCTGCCCAAGCACAACCACCCGGTGAGCATCAGCGGCGAAACCTTCACCGCCACCTCGACCCTGCACGCCACCTCGGCCGGCCCGGGCGCGGCCCCGCCAACCGAAGGCGCGGCGCTCGGCACCACCGGCGGCGGCCCGGGTTCGGCGGCGATCTATGTGGGCAACGGCGCGACCACCGGCGTGGCGCTCAATGCCGGCAGCGTCACCACCAAGCTGTCCGGCCAGGTCGAGACCAGCACCGGCGAGAACACCGGCAGCGGTGCGGCGTTTGCGGTGCCGGTGACCACCAGCGCCAATGCGAGCGTGATGCAGCCTTCGCTGGGCATGAACTACATCATCTGCGTGCAGGGGATTTTCCCGTCGCGGCAATAAGCGCGTGGGCAAGTAAAACGGGCGCCAAGCGCCCGTTTTTTGTACAACCGTCAAAAAACCTTACTGCACGATCGTCTGCGCCTGTCCCTCTTCGCGCGCACGGATCTCGCCGATACGGTACACGGTCTCGCCGGCCGCCTGCAACTGGGCCATCGCGGCGTCCGCGTTTTCCTTTGCCACGATGACGGTCATGCCGATGCCGCAGTTGAACACGCGGTGCATCTCGGCATCCGCCACGCCGCCATGCTGCTGCAGCCACTGGAACAGCGGCGGCATGGTCCACGACGAGGCGTCCAGCACTGCGGTGACGTGATCCTGCAGCACGCGCGGGATGTTTTCGACCAGCCCACCGCCGGTGATGTGGACCATGCCTTTCACTTCCATCGACGCCATCAGCGCGAGCAGCGGCTTGACGTAGATGCGGGTCGGCGCCATCAGCACGTCCGACAGCTTGCGGCCGTGGAAGTCGCCTTCCAGGTCTGGCTTGGCGACGTCGATGATCTTGCGCACCAGCGAATAGCCGTTGGAGTGGATGCCCGACGAGGCCAGGCCCAGCACCACGTCGCCCGGCACGATCTTGCTGCCGTCGATGAGCTGCGATTTTTCGACCGCGCCGACGGCGAAGCCGGCCAGGTCGTATTCGCCGTCCGGGTACATGCCCGGCATCTCGGCGGTCTCGCCGCCCAGCAGCGCGCAGCCGGACTGCTCGCAGCCCTTGGCGATGCCGCTGACCACGGCGGTGGCGGTGGCCACATCGAGCTTGCCGCAGGCGAAGTAGTCGAGGAAGAACAGCGGCTCGGCGCCCTGCACCAGGATGTCGTTGACGCTCATGGCGACCAGGTCGATGCCGACCGTGTCATGGCGGTTCAGCTCGAAAGCCAGCTTGAGCTTGGTGCCGACACCGTCGGTGCCCGACACCAGCACCGGTTCCTTGAACTTCTTGCTGATCTCGAACAGGCCGCCGAAACCGCCGATGCCGCCGAGGACGCCTTCGCGCATGGTGCGCTTGGCGAGCGGCTTGATCGCTTCGACCAGGGCGTCGCCGGCGTCGATGTCGACACCCGCGTCGCGGTAGGAGAGGGAAACATTAGATGGTTGGCTCATGGTATTTGGCAGCGGAGGCGGTAAAATAGAAGGCGGCAGACCCAAACCAGGTCAATCCATCATTTTAGCATTAGCAAAACGGCCCCCGCCCAAGCCGATTTCACCCCAATTCGCGACCATAACAATAACTACATGCCATTTTTCCTCTCCCTGGAGCAAAAACAATCCACATTCTGGTTGGCGCTCTGGCTCGCGGTGGCGCTGTTGTTGTACACCCTCGGACCGATCCTCTCGCCCTTCATCGCGGCCGCCATCCTCGCCTATATGCTGGGCGGCGCGGTCGACCGGCTGGCGCGGGCGCGCATCGGGCGCCGCCGCATGCCGCGCGTGCTGGCCGTCTCGCTGGTGCTCACCGCCTTCTGCGCGGCGGTGGTGGCGCTGTTCCTGATCGTGGTGCCGGTGCTGCGCGCCGAGATCCCCCTGTTGCAGGCCAAGATTCCCGCCTTCTTCAGCTGGCTCGACACCTACCTGGCGCCGTGGCTGGGCAAGTACGGCATCCATGTGAAGCTCGACAGCGCGGGCCTGCGCGCCCTGCTCGAGCAGCAGGTGGCGGCCGGCGGAGACGACATGTGGACCTCGGTGCTGGCCAAGGTGAAGGTCGGCGGCAGCGCCCTGCTGGGCTGGATCGCCACGCTCACCCTGGTGCCGGTGGTGCTGTTCTACCTGCTGCTCGACTGGCACTCGCTCCTCGCCCGCATCGAAGGCGCCATCCCCCGCCGCTGGGCCCCGCAGACGGTCGGCATGGCGCGCGAATCCGATGTCCTGCTGGCCCAGTACCTGCGCGGCCAGCTGCTGGTGATGATCGTGCTGGCCGTGTACTACTCGGCGGCGCTCTACTTCATCGGGCTGGATGTGGCGCTGCCGGTGGGCGTGCTGACCGGCCTGCTGGGCTTCGTGCCCTATCTCGGTTTCGGGCTGGGCATGCTGCTGGCGCTGGTCGCCGCGCTGCTGCAGTTTTCCAGCTGGGTGGGCCTGGCCTGGGTGGTGGGCATCTACACGCTAGGGCAGCTGATCGAGAGCTTCATCCTGACTCCGCGCCTGGTCGGCGAGCGCATCGGCCTGCACCCGCTGGCGGTGATCTTCTCCCTGATGGCGTTCGGAGAACTGTTCGGCTTTGCCGGCGTGCTGCTGGCGCTGCCGGCATCGGCGGTGCTGATGGTCGGTTTCCGCCACGTGCGGCGCCACTACCTGCGCAGCAGCTTTTATAATGCCGGTAGCATGGAACAGAGCCTTGTCTACACTCCCGATACCGAAACCGATGCCTCCCGCGTGAAAGCGACACCATGAAACAGCTGGTGCTCGATTTAGGCGCCGAACCGGCGCACAGCCTCGACACCTTCCAGGTGGGCGAGAATGCCGAACTGGCGCACCTGATGCACCAGTTCGCGCAGCGTGCATCGCGCGAGCATTTCGCCTACCTGTGGGGCGACACCGGCGCCGGCAAGACCCACCTGCTGCAGGCGCTGGCGGCCAGCCCGGCCTCGCGCTACATCCCCTTCGATGCTCCGGAAGACCAGTTCGTCCACTCGCCCGACGTCACGCTGTACCTGCTGGACGACTGCCATTGCCTGTCGCCGCAGCGCCAGATCGACGCCTTTGCCCTGTTCAACCAGATCCGCGAGCACGGCACCTACATGGTCAGCACCGGCCCGGTGCCGCCGGCCGTGCTGCAGGTGCGCGAAGACCTGCGCACGCGCATGGGCTGGGGCCTGGTCTACGAGATCAAGGGCCTGTCCGACGACGAGAAGATCGCCGCCCTCACCCAGGCCGCCGAGGCGCGCGGATTGACGCTGTCGGCCAGCGTGTTACCCTATTTGTTGTCTCACTTCAAGCGCGACATGCGGTCGCTGGCGACGATGCTGGACGCCCTCGACCAGTATTCGCTCGAGACCCAGCGTCCCGTCACCGTGCCCCTGCTGCGTGATTTGTTGCTTCAAGAAAACCAGCAGTCGGAACCCAAAGAATGAAACACCTTGCGCTGTTCGACCTCGACCACACCCTGTTGCCGATCGATTCGGACTACGAATGGGGCGAATTCCTGGTCCGCGTCGGCGCAGTCGACGAAACCGCCTTCCGCCGCCGCAACGACGATTTCTTCGCCCAGTACCAGGCCGGCACGCTCGATCCGGTCGAATACCTCGAGTTCGCCCTCGGCACCCTGGCGCGCTTCCCGCGCACGGAACTCGACGCCCTGCACGCACGCTACATGGCGGAAGTGATCCAGCCTGCGATCAAACCAAGCGCACTGGCGCTGGTGCGCGAGCACCAGGAGGCCGGCGACCTGGTGGCCATCATCACCGCCACCAACCATTTCATCACGGCGCCGATCGCGGCAAGCTTTGGCGTCGAGCACCACATCGGCGCCATGCCGGAATTCGACGTCCAGGGCCAACTGACCGGCAAACTGGCCGGCACGCCCACTTCCGGCGCGGGCAAGATCACGCACATGCACGCGTGGCTCGAGCGCCTCGGCTACCGCTTCGAGGACTTCGAGCGCAGCCACTTCTACAGCGATTCGCATAACGACATCCCGCTGCTGTCGATCGTCAGCCATCCGGTCGCCACCAACCCGAGCACCAAGCTCGCCACCCATGCGCGCGAGCAGGGTTGGCCAACACTCCATCTATTCAATGATTAAGAAATTCATCCGCAAAATCCTGGGCGTCAAGGAAGACGGCCGCGACCCGACCGAACCCCGCATCCTCGGCCTAGAGGAGCACGGCATCGACCCGCGCCTGGTCTCGAGCAATGCGATCAAGGTCACGCAAACCCTGCAGGACGCCGGCTTCCAGGCCTTCGTGGTCGGCGGCGCCGTGCGCGACCTGCTGCTGGGCGTGAAGCCGAAAGACTTCGACATCGCCACCAACGCCACGCCCGAGCAGGTCAAGCGCCTGTTCCGCCGCGCCTTCATCATCGGCCGCCGTTTCCAGATCGTGCACGTGATGTTCGGCCAGGACCTGCTGGAAGTGACCACCTTCCGCGGCAACGGCAGCGACAACGCCCCGAAGGACGAGCATGGCCGCGTCCTGCGCGACAATAATTTCGGTCCGCAGCACGAAGACGCGGCGCGGCGCGACTTCACCATCAACGCCATGTATTACGACCCGGCCACCGAAACGGTGCTCGACTACCACGGCGGCATCGAAGACATCCGCGCCAAGCTGCTGCGCATCATCGGCGTGCCCGAAGCGCGCTACCGCGAAGACCCGGTGCGCATGCTGCGCGTGGTGCGCTTCGCGGCCAAGCTGGGCTTCACCATCGAACCGACCACGCGCGCGCCGATTCCGGTCATGGCCCCCCTGATCGACAACGTGCCGGCCGCGCGCGTGTTCGACGAAATGCTCAAGCTTCTGCTGTCGGGCCATGCGCTGGCCTGCCTGCGCGAGCTGCGCTCGGCCGGCCTGCACCACGGCCTGCTGCCGCTGCTCGACGTCGTGCTGGAGCAGCCGATCGGCATGAAGTTCGTCACCCTCGCGCTGGAATCGACCGACGGCCGCGTCAAGGCCGGCAAGGGCGTCTCGCCGGGCTTCCTGTTTGCGTCGCTGCTGTGGCACCAGGTGCTGGAAAAGTGGAACGCCTACCGCGCCGCCGGCGAAGCGCCGATTCCGGCCCTGCACCTGGCGGCCGATGATGTGCTCGACACGCAAACCGAGAACCTGGCCCTGCAGCGCCGCATCGCCACCGACATGCGCGACATCTGGGCCATGCAGCCACGCTTCGAGCGCCGCACCGGCAAGGCGCCGTTCAAATTGCTGGAACACCCGCGCTTCCGCGCCGGCTACGACTTCCTGCTGCTGCGCTGCGAATCGGGCGAGCTGCCGGGCGAAGTGGGCGAATGGTGGACCGCGTTCTATGCGGCCGAAGGCGGCGAGCGCGAGCAACTGCTGGCATCGGCCAATTCGCGCGGCGGCCGCTCGGGCGGGCACCGCCCGGCCCCCGGCGCAACGGCGGCGGGCGACGACCAGGGCGGCGAGAATCCACCGGCCGCGAAGCGCAAGCGCGCACCGCGCCGCGGTCCACGCAAGAACAGTGGCGGCGGCGAAGGCGCCGCACCAGCGGCACAGGGCGGCGGCGAGGAATGATCGCCTGGGTCGGCATCGGCGCGAACCTGGGCGACGCGCAGGCCAATGTGCTCGATGCGCTGGCCCGGCTGGCCCTGCTGCCCGGCACGAGCGTGCTGCGTGCCTCCGGCATGTACCGCACGGCGCCGATCGATTCCGGCGGCGACGACTACATCAACGCGGTGGCCTGCATCGATACAGCGCTGGCCCCACACGAACTGCTGGCGGCGCTGCAGGCCATCGAACTGGCGCACGGCCGCGAGCGGCCCTACCGCAACGCGCCGCGCACACTCGATCTCGACCTGCTGCTGTACGGCGACGAGCGCATCGCCACCGCTACCTTGACCGTGCCGCACCCGCGCATGCACGAGCGCGCCTTCGTGCTGGCGCCGCTGACCGAGATCGCACCCGGGCTCGAGATTCCCGGCCGCGGCCCGGCACGCGATTACCTGCCGCAGGTATCAAACCAGGCCATCGCCAGGATCGCGTGACAGGCAGTGGCTGCAGATTTGCGGCAGGCGCATTACACTACGCAATTGTCGAACGATCGTTTTAAAAGGAACCCCATGAGCGCTTACCTGCAGGGCCAGGACCCAGCCGCCAACGACGCACCGAAACGCGCGCGCAAATCCGTCACGGCGCCGTCGCTGCTGGCCATGCGCGCCGCCGGCGACAAGATCGCGATGCTGACCGCCTACGACGCCAGCTTCGCTTCGCTGATGGACCGTTGCGCGGTCGACGTGCTCCTGATCGGCGATTCGCTCGGCATGGTCTGCGCCGGCTACGATTCGACCTTGCCGGTGACAGTGGCGGACGTCGCCTATCACACGGCCTCGGTCGCACGCGGCAACAAGCTGGCCCTGGTGCTGGCCGATATGCCCTTCGGCAGCTACACGACGCCGGTGGAAGCGTATAACAACGCCGTGACGCTGATGCGCGCCGGCGCCCAGATGGTCAAGATCGAAGGCGGCGCCTGGCTGGCCGAGACCGTGCGCTTCCTGGTCGAGCGCGGCATCCCGGTGTGCGCCCACATCGGCCTGACCCCGCAATTCGTGCACACCTTCGGCGGCTTCAAGGTGCAGGGCAAGACCGACGCCGCGGCCGAGCAGCTCAAGGCCGACGGCCTGGCGCTGCAGGCGGCGGGCGCCTCGATGGTGGTGCTGGAAGCGATTCCGGCGGCGCTGGGCAAGGATGTCACCGAACTGCTGGCCATCCCGACCATCGGCATCGGCGCCGGCCCGGATTGCTCCGGCCAGGTGCTGGTGATGCACGACCTGCTGGGCGTCTTCCCCGGCCACAAGGCACGCTTCGTGAAGAACTTCATGGAAGGCCAGGCCAGCATCGACGCGGCCGTCACGGCCTATGTGACGGCGGTGAAGGACGGCAGCTTCCCAGGCCCGGAACACTGCTTCTGAGGTAGCGGCCATGGACAGGCAGCCCCTTAATCGCCTGTTCCTGGCCCTGTGGCCCGATCCCGCCACGCGCCACCTCCTGACAGCGTGGCGCGACGCCTGGGAATGGCCGAAGGGCGCCGCGCCCGTCCCTGCCGACAAGCTGCACGTGACCCTGCATTTCTTGGGTGGCTTGCCCGGCGAGCGGTTGCCCGAATTCCTCGACGGGTTCAGGGTGCCGTTCGAACCCTTCCGGCTCGACCTGGCTACTGCCGCCGTGTGGCATAACGGGATCGCGGTGCTGGAGCCGGAGCAGGCGCCGCCCGAGCTGTTGGCGCTGCATGCGCGCCTGTCCGACGCCCTGGTGGCGCTTGGCCTGCACCCGGAATCCCGCTCTTATAAACCGCACGTGACCATGGCGCGCCGCGCCGCCGGGGCTGTCATCCCTGCCGGGTTCCCGCCAGTGTCCTGGGACGTGCGCGGGTATGCGCTCGTCGAATCGAAGAACGGCGTGTACACCGTCCTGCGCGATTACTCCTGAACCGATTGATGCAGCAGGACGCCACCCAGCGACCGGGCCTCGGGCGCATAGGCCTGCATTCCCCAGCCAGCCCCGGCTACCAGCAGCGTGGTCAGGAGGAACGGAATCATCGTGCGTTTGAGCGCCGCAACCATCCAGTGCTGGGGATCGAGCACCCGCAGCCGCCGGTACAGGCCCGCCGCCAGCAATCCGTCCACCAGGATCTCGGCAAAGAGGATCGGCGCCGACCAGATCACGAACAGGGATGAAAACGCGATGCCCAGGGCAAGCAGGACCACGGCCAGCGGGATCGCGGCCTCTTCCGCGTGCCCGATGACCTCGAGCGGCTTTTCCACGACGGCGCCGATGCCGCTGTCGCCCGGGCCGGCATCGAAGTTGGCGCTGGCGCCGCCTCCGTCGAAAGTTCCGCCACCACCAGTGAAATCAGCGGCTGCTGCATCCGCTCCTTGTCCTCCGCCGGAGTCGATCGGCACGAGGTCGACGTAATCGTCCGCACTCGTGCGCAGCCACAGCCAGAGCAGCAACAAGAACACGATGTAGGCGACGCCCATCGCCAGCGTGTAGCGCAGCGCCATCGTATCGACCCCGGCGGCGAGCATGCCCACCGACGCACTGAAGCCGGCCAGGCCGGTGAGGGACACCAGGATGAACATCTGGATGCGCGGGAAGCTGTCGCGCAGCAGCCGGGCGCGCATGTTGTGTACTGCACTGGCGCGCGTGAGGGGAAGGGAACGGATTCGATTCACTTTGATGCTCCTTCGCGCATTCATTTATCTCCATTCCACCTGCCGCCATGGTTCAGGCAACAGACCTGTCCCTGACCTTATTGAGCAAGTAAGGCAGAGGGCGTGTCCGGATGTCAGACCTGACCCCGGCCTCTCGTTCAGCCGGTAACGGCCATGAAGTGCGACCAATCAGGCGTTGCTGGCCTTGCGGTGACAGCTTGCACTCATTAACAATTTTAATGCCGCATGACACATATTTGCCAAAATTTCTAAAGTGCAGTATTTTGAAAGACAAATTAGATTAGCATACTGTTTTCTCACTTTCTGCAGGACGTTATCCAGCGTTCATCTCTTCATAGGTTATAAATGGCCAATACGATAGTGGCAGTCAGTCATACGTCCCTGTACGTGGCTGCCGCCGCAGGGCAGGCACTTGCCGACTCAATACTTCACAAATTAGATGGGGGCCGTCCCGATGTGCTGATCGTGTTCGCCTCGCCCGAATTCGATTTCCAGCCACTGTTGGCCGCGCTCGACACCGCATGCCAACCGCGCTTGCTGGTTGGCTGCTCGTCAGCGGGGGAATTCTCGGGCTGCGCCACCGAGAACGCTTCGGTGTCTGCAATGGCAATCCGCTCGGACGATATTCTGTTCGGGGCGAAGCTGGGCACTGGCCTGCGCAGCAATTCCCGCGGCGCTATCGATCAGGTAATGTCCGTTTTTACCGGTAGTGAGCATCCGGACTTCCCCTACCGTAACGCGCTGGTGTTGACCGATGCGCTCGCTGGCTATGTGGACGAGATCATCCATCAAATGATGGTCCTGACTGGCGGCACCTACCAGTTGTTCGGCGGTGGGGCCGCAGACGACGCCAAGTTTCATAAAACGCATGTATTCATCGGCACCGAAGCGCATACGGATGCGATCGTCGTGCTGGAAATGCTGTCGAAAAAGCCCATTGGCCTTGGCGTACGCCATGGCTGGCACCCAAGCGGGCCCGCGCTGCGCGTCACCGAAGCCCATGGGAACCGCCTGGTCAGCCTGAACGCTGCACCTGCGGTGGAAATTTTTGAAGAGCATGCGCAAGCAACCGGCCAGACCTTCAGCCGCGCCGACCCGCTCCCGTTTTTCCTTCACAACGTGATCGGCATCGAAACCGGCGATGGCTACAAGCTTCGTGTACCCCTTTCCCTCAACGAGGACGGCTCGATCTCATGTGCCGCCGAGGTACCAGTCGGGGCCACGGTCCATCTCATGGTAACCAATGAGGCGTCCGCTTGCGATGCGGCGCGCCAGGCATCGCAGGCGGCACTCGACGGCCTGGAGGGTGGCCAACACGCCGGCTCGCTGCTGTTTGACTGCGCCGCCACGAGGCTTCGCCTGGGGCGTAAGTTCGGAGACGAACTGGAAGCAGTTGCGACGACGCTCGGTTCGGAAAATTTCGCGGGTTGCAATACGTACGGCCAGATTGCGCGGAGCACTGGGCAATTTAGCGGGTTCCACAACTGCACTGCCGTCGTGTGCGCAATCCCGCTTTGAGTGCACGATGATTCCGTTTGAGCTGGTGTCCATCTTCATTGATCTACAGAGGCCGGACGGAAGACTCGCCGCGACGGACACGCTTGCGCGTTACGCCGGCGTCGCGCAGGTCCTGCTGTTCAGCAAGGACGTCGAGGTCGGAATATTCTTGCCCGCTCCTGGGCTGACTCAGACACTACGCTGTGGCCGGCGCTGGCAAGATTTCCTGCGTCAGTGTGCGGACGCGGGTAAGGCCCAGTCGTCCCTGCCTTCGGGTGAGAACGGGCCGGACTCGCCTGTCTGGGGCCATTGTGATTGCGCAGGCAGTGCGATCGTGGTGTTCGTTGGGGCGCAACCGGCAGCGCCGGTGCTCGCTGCCATCACCTCCCTGCTGCCCCTTCTGGGCGCCAAGCTGGCCGGCGAACGGTCCGAACTGGCAGCCGCCGGCCTTGCCGCAGCCGCGCGCGACAGCAACCGGCGTGCCAGCCAGCTCAATAACGCCCTCGACGCCAGTCGTCGCGAGCTACAGGCGGCCTATCACCGCGCCGAAAGCGAGCTGGTGTCGCGGCGCGAGGCCGAGGCCAAGCTGCGCGACGCCGACCGCCGCAAGGACGAATTCCTGGCGATGCTGGCGCATGAGCTACGCAATCCCTTGGCGCCGATCGGCATGGCGGCCCAGATCCTGAGGGTGGGTCACGTAACTCCCGCCCGCCTGAAGCAGACCTGCGAGATTATCGACCGCCAGATCGGCCACATGACCAGCCTGCTCGACGACCTGCTTGACGTCTCACGCGTCACCGGCGGCGTGGTGGCACTGGCCAAGGAATTGCATGACGTGGGAGCGATCGTGCGCGATGCGGTCGAACAGGCGCGACCACTGGTTGACATGCGCTGCCAGCGTCTGTCGCTCACGCTGTCCGCGCAAGCTGCGCAGGTGTTCGGTGACGGCACCCGGCTTGTCCAGATCCTCACCAACCTGCTCAATAACGCGAGCAAGTACACCCCGCAGGGCGGTCTCATCGAGCTCGAACTGACACAAGACACGACAATGGTGCAAATTGTCGTGCGCGACAACGGGATCGGCATCGACGCCGCGCTGCTGCCCTATGTCTTCGATTTGTTCGTTCAGGGCGAGCGCTCGCCGGACCGGGCCCAGGGTGGCCTCGGACTCGGGCTGGCCCTTGTCAGGGCCCTGGTCGAGCGGCACCACGGCAGCGTCAGCGCAGCCAGCGCCGGGCCTGGTGCGGGCAGCGAGTTCACCATCCGGCTGCCGCGGGCGCAAGGCGTCATCTCAGTGCCGGCACCGTGCGAGCCGGACGGCACGTCCAGCGAAAGCGGAATGGACATCCTCATCGTCGATGACAATGCCGATGCCGCCGACACGCTGTCGCTGTTCCTCAGCACAGTTGGACACCAGCTGCGTGTCGCCTACGAAGGAAACAGTGCGCTGGAGCTGGCGGCGCAGGCGCCGCCGGATATTCTGCTGCTTGATATTGGCTTACCCGACATAGACGGCTACGAACTGGCCCGCCGGGTACGCGCGCTGCCGCAGACTGCGCATGCGACGCTGATCGCGCTGACTGGCTACGGCCAGCCCGCAGACCGCGAACGCTCGGTCGCCGCAGGCTTCAACCACCACCTGACCAAACCAGTGGATGCCACGGCGCTGCTGCGCCTGCTCGCGACCGTGCCGAAACAAACCGCCTGATCAAGGGTGCAGTCGATCCGTAAGCCTCAGGTACAAGATTGGGGAAGGGTCAGGCCTGGCGCGTGATGATCCCCGCACTCAACGCAATGACCAATCCCGACAGCGACAAGGCCCCTAACGCCACCATGATGCTCGCCTGCGCCGCGATATAACCCAGCACCGGCGGCGCCAGCAGCAGCCGCCCTACCCGAGCGTCGCCACCGCCGCCACGCCCGTTCCCGCGCTCATGCCTGGAATGCGCGAGGCCGCGCCGAACAGCAGCGGCACCACGTTGGCCGCGCCAATCCCGATCAGCGCAAAGCCCGCCGCCGACAGCAGGAAGTGGGTGCTCAATACAGCGGTGGCCAGGCCCGCGAACATCGCCAGCCCGCCCAACACCATCACGCGCATGGCGCCGAAGCGCAGGATCAGGCGGTCGCCCGCGAAGCGGCAGGCTGCCATCGCGATCGAGAAGGCCGAATAGGCCAGCGCCGTCGTCGCTGGTGCGGCCGCGGTGCGCTCCTGCATCAGCAGCGCGCTCCAGTCGACCAGCGCGCCTTCCACCGCGAAGCACAGCAGCGCCAGCAGGCCGAGGCTCAGCGCGGCGCCGAGCGGCAGCTGGAAATGGCTGCCGGCGTCAATGCTCGGTGCGAAGGCCATCACGCGCGGGGCGGCTAGCGCCAGCGCAAGCGCCGTGACGATCGCCATGGCGAGCGCGCCCTGCCCGTCGCCCCAGCCCTGGCTGATCATCACTCCGCCCAGCGCCGCGCCCAGCAGGCCGCCGAGGCTGAAGAAACCGTGGAAGGACGACATGGTCGGCACGCCGCGCGCCGTCTCGACTTCGCTGGCATTGGCGTTCATGGCCACGTCCAGGGCGCCGTTGCTGACGCCGAAGGCGAACGCGGTCAAGAACAGCAGGCGCAGGTCGGTCACGCCCATGACCACGGCGAGCGTCGCCGCAAACGCGAAGCCGGCCAGCAGCGTCATGCGACGCGTTCCCCAACGCGCGGTGAAGCCGCCCATCAGCGGCATCGCCAGCAAGGCGCCGGCGGCGATGGTGAGCAGGACCATGCTTAAAGTGGCAGTGTCGATGCCGGCGCGCGCCTGGACGACCGGCACGTGGGCGGCCCACAGGCCGATGCCGGCGCCGTTAACGAGGAAGACGGTGGAGATGGCCCAGCGTGCGGGCGAGAGGGAGGGGGGGAATCTGGGTCATGACGGGTGTTGGTGGCGGCGACTGCCGCAGCCGAACTGTTGTGCTGTCGAGTCTGCACGACTTTACGCAACGGGCGCCAACTTGCAATCCATGCCAAGCCCGGAGAAGACACTGTCATGCAGGACAGGTAGGGATAGGCGGTACACCCCGGAATTGCTACACTCGGCTGCACTTGATTCCCCGGCATGCGCAATCCGCGTCGTGTTCCTGCAATCCGTCGCACCGCACCGCACAGGGGCAGGCTGCCGCGCCATACTAGTTCCATGAAACCGACCACCTTCTTCGCACGCGTTCCGCCCATGTGGCGCGCCTACATCGCCGGCTGGAGCCTGTATGGCGTCATCGTCGGCTTCGTGCTGCAGGCCGACACCCTCGACCAGGGCGTGCGCTGGATGGATCTGCTGCAGGGCGCCTACAGCACCATCCCCGCCGCCGCCCTGCTGGCGCTGGTGTGGCCGCTCACCGGCCGGCTCGAAGCACGCGCAGTGCGCGGATTCGCCCTGGTCGCCATCCACGCCTGCGTGGCGTTGTGTTTTGCCGTCGGCTCGCACCTGCTGACGCTGGCGATGCTGGGCGCCGTTACACGCTCGATCCAGTGGCATGCCTGGCCTTTCATGTACAGCCTGATGAGCTATGCGCTGGTGGCCGGGATCTTCCACACGGTGCGCGCCGGCATGGCTGCGCAGCAGCAGGCACTGGCCGCACAGCAGGCGCGCACCCTGCTCGTCGCATCGGAGCTGAGCGCGCTGCGCAACAAGCTCAATCCGCACTTCCTGTTCAACACCCTGCACTCGATCATCGCGCTCACCCAGCGCAACCCGGCCGCCGCCGAGACGGCGCTGTTCCAGTTTTCGGACATGCTGCGCTATGTGCTCGACACGGAGCGCAGCGGCAGCGACCGCGTCACGCTCGACGCGGAAATCGGTTTCGTGCGCGACTACCTCGAGCTGGAGCAGCTGCGCCTGGGCGAGCGCCTGCACGTCGAGTGGGACCTCGATGACGACGCCGGCGACCATCCGCTGCCCGCGCTGTCGCTACAGCCGCTGGTGGAGAACAGCATCAAGCATGCCTTCAACCCGCACAGCCGGCCCGGCATCCTGCAAATCCGCACCCGCCGCGATGCTGCCAGCGGCGCACTGACCATGACGGTGCGCGACACCGGCCCCGGCGCCGATCCGCGAGAGGTCGCAGCCTCGAACGGCCTGGGCCTGCGCACCGTCGAGCGGCGCCTGCAGCTCGACTACGGCAGCCGCGCCGCGCTGCGCGTACAGTGCGCCCCGGGCGCGGGCTTCAGCGTTGCCGTCACCATTCCCGCCGTGCGCCAGGAGAGCTACGCATGACGACCAAAACCGCCTTCTTTGCCGAGGACGAACCGCTGGCGCGCGACGTACTGCGCGACGCCATCTATGCCCACCAGTCGCTACGCCTGGTCGGCGAAGCATCCGACGGCGCCAGTGCCTTGGAGAGAATCGAGCGCCTGCGCCCGGACGTGGTGTTCATGGATATCCAGATGCCCGAAATGACCGGGTTGGACGTGCTGCGCCGGCTCGACTACCTGCCGCAGATCGTGTTCACGACCGCCTACGACCAGTATGCGGTGACCGCTTTCGAGCTCAATGCGGTCGATTATTTACTCAAGCCGTTTACGCAGGCGCGCTTTGCCGCCGCCGTGACGCGGCTGCTGGAAGGACCCGGCCACGAGCGCGCATCGCTCGAAGGCGCGCTGGCGCAGGCACGCGGGCCGGCAGCCGCCCCGGCTCGGCTGGAACGCATCCTCGTGCGCGACCGCGGCCGCATCTTCCCGTTGGCCGCCGGCGACATCGAATACATGAAAGCCGATTCGAAATACACCGTGATCGCGGCGCGCGGCCAGCACTTCCTGGTCCGCATCGGCATCTCGGAACTCGAAGCCCAGCTCGACCCCGCGCGCTTCGTGCGCATCCACCGCTCGGCGCTGGTGAATCTCGATTTCGTCGAGTCGATGCGGGCGGACGACCAGTCGCAGTTGCAGATCCACATGCGCGACGGCACGGTGCTGGGGGCGAACCGGGATGCGTCGCGCACCTTGCGGGATATGGCGGTCTGAGGCCCCTGCCCCGAATGCCCCGAGCGCCGCGCGACAACACAAAAAAAAGGACGCCGCAGCGTAATGCTGTTCAGTTAGCATGAAAATGTAGGGTGGCCGGCTTCGCCGGCCGCGCGTTCAAATCACCGATGCGCTGTGGCAGATCACATTGGAGTTGGACGCGCGGCCGGGAAACCCGGCCACCCTACGCTTAACTGAACGGCATTAGACGCCGCAGCGGCCTTTTCACCGGCAGCGGAAATCAGTTACCGCAGCCCCTGGACTTGATGCGCTCGTAAGCGGCCTTCGCCTGCACCAGGCCATAGCCGTACTGGGTATCGCGTCCGGCCGGGCCGAGGTCCAGTGCGCTGTTGTTCAGCGACGCACGCAGCTGGGCGGCGGTGCAATCCGGGAAGTAGCTCCACACCAGGGCGGCAACGGCAGAGACGTGAGGGGTCGCCATCGACGTGCCGTCATAGTAGGCGTAGTTGCTTGCCTTGACGCTCACCGTCGCGCTCTGGCCGAGCCGCGCCTTCATGGCCAGGCCGTCGGTGTCCGATGCCGTCACCGACGGGATGCTGGTCACCGTGGTGCCCAGCGTGCCGCCGAAAGCGCCTGCCACGTTGTTGTACACCACCGCCCCGACGCCACCGCTGGCCTGGCAGTTCGACACCTTGGTCGCGAAGTCGATGCTGCCGCGCTGGATCAGGCAGACCTTGCCCATGACCAGGGGATCCGCCTTGTCGCCGAGCCCGAAATCGGCCAGCGGCGCGGTAGCCGTCTTGACCGGCGAGCCTTCCATCGTCGCGGCGGCAAAGGGCACACCGCCCACGCTCAGCGCAGCGTCGATCCCGGCACCCATCGGCACCGTGGACAGGACGCTCACGCCTGGCGCCGACAGCTCGACCTTGTTGTTGTACTGCGAGAAGCTGGCCCACTGCTTGTTCTCGTCCAGGGCGCCGATCGACATCACGCTGTGATAATTGGCCGGATAGGACACGGCACGGTTGCCGTCGTTGCCGGCTGCCGCGACGCTCAACACGCCCTTGGCATACAGGTTGTCGAAGGCGACCTGCTCGGTCTGGCTCCTGCGATCTCCGCCGAGCGACATGCTGATCACGTTCGCGCCTGCCGCCCCGCACTTGTTGGCGGCCGAGGCCAGGGTCGAGGAATAGGCCCAGCCGTCCTTGCCGAACACCTTCACGATGTGCAGCTTGAGCTGTTTGTTGGCGTTGACGCCGACCACGCCCGTGCCGGTGTTGTTGATCGCGGCGATGGTGCCGGCCACGTGGGTGCCGTGGTGGTTTTCGTCGGTGTACCACCAGCCGGTGCCTGCATCGTATTCGCCGGTCACGTTGTTGCCCGACAGGTCTTCGTGGGCGCGGTCGTAGCCGGAGTCGATGATGCAGACCTTGCGGTTGGCAGCAATCGAGTCCGGCAGCTGGTCGGCCTGGACCAGCTTGATGCCGTAGGGGACCAACTGGCCCACGGCATAGGGCGTGCCTGTCGAGGCACTGGTCAGCGCGAATGGACGGCGCAGCACGTCCTCTTCGATGTACTGCACGTTCGGGTTGTTCTCCAGGCCTTTCAGGGCAACGGCGGGGACTTCGATCGCCATGGCGTTCATGCCGAAGATCTCGTGCTTGACGGCGCCCTTGGCGGCGCTGACCGCGGATTTGACGTTGGCGGCTGCGCCAGGCTTGAACGCGACGATCACGCGCGTCGTTGCGGGTGGGGCTGCCTGCGCGCTACCGAATGCGCCGGCGGCGATCAGGGCGGCCAGGCAAGTGGCGAGGGGCTTCGATGCGCGCGTTTCTTTGCTGATCATGTGTCTTCTCCGTTGGATACTGATGATGACGCCGAGGCTTGCGGCCGCGCCGGTGTTAATTCCGGGCACATGTATGCACATGTGATCAGGCAGTGTATTTCGAAAGCGTCAACGCGAGCAAAGAAGTCATCATTTATGTGAACGAAAACAGACTCAGCAGTTTATTATTATTTTTTCACGGAAATTTCCCACGAAACCGCGCTGCACATCGTATCGATCCCATGCCCCATCCCGATCCGAACAACCCCTATCCCCTGCCAGGCTTCCCGCAAGTCTGCTTCCTGAAGAACCTGATCACGCGTCCGAACATCGAGGTCGGCGATTTTACGTATTACGACGATCCGGACGGCGCCCAGAACTTCGAGAACAACGTCCTCTACCATTTTCCCTTCATTGGCGACCATCTGCGCATCGGCAAATTCTGTGCGATCGCGCGCGGCGTGAAGTTCATCATGAATGGCGCCAACCACCAGATGGACGGGATCTCGACCTACCCGTTCTTCATCTTCGGCAATGGCTGGGAAGGCGCGCGCCCAAGCGAAGGCGAGCTGCCGTACAAGGGCGATACCGTCATCGGCAACGACGTCTGGATCGGCTTCGACGCCTTGATCATGCCCGGCGTGCGGATCGGCGACGGCGCCATCATCGCGGCGCGCTCGGTCGTGACAAACGACGTGCCGGCCTATGCGATCGTGGGTGGGAACCCGGCCAAAGTCGTACGCCCGCGTTTCGACGCCGACCACGCCAAGCGGCTGCTTGCGCTGGCCTGGTGGGACCGCCCGCTGGAGTGGATCACGCAACACCTCGACCTGATACGCGGCGGCGACGTCAACGCGCTCGAAAGCGCCGCGCAAAACTGAGGCGGCGCCGCAAACGCCCTCAGCCGATCCGGATCCAGGTCGTCTTCAGCTCCGTATACTTGTCGAAGGCATGCAGCGACTTGTCGCGCCCATTGCCCGACTGTTTATAGCCGCCGAAAGGCACGGTGATGTCGTCGCTGTCGTACTGGTTCACGTGCACTGTGCCGGCACGCAGGGCGCGCGAGGCGCGGATTGCACGGCTCATGTCGGCCGTCCACACGCCCGCCGCCAGACCGTAGGGCGTGGCATTGGCCTGCCGCACCGCCTCGTCCAGATCAGTGAACGACAGCACCGACAGCACCGGTCCGAAGATCTCTTCGCGCGCAATGCGCATGTCGGCCTCGACGCCGTCGAACAGGGTCGGCTCGATGAACAGGCCGCCGCTGTCCTGCCGTACTGCGCGTCCGCCCGCGAGCAGGCGCGCACCGCCATTCTTGCCCTCTTCGATATAGCCCAGCACCGTCTTCATCTGGATCGGGTCGACGATCGCGCCCATGACGGTCGCTGCATCGAGCGGGTCGCCCGGCGCAAAACGCGGCATCAGCGCCAGCGCTTTCTCTAAAAAGGCATCCTTGATCGAGGCTTCCACGAACAGGCGCGAAGGCGCGTTGCAGCTCTCGCCCTGGTTGAAATAGATCGAGCCGATCGCGCTTTCCACGGCGGCGTCCAGGTCCGGGCAGTCGGCGCAGACGATGTTGGCGGACTTGCCGCCCAATTCGGTCCAGGCGCGTTTCAGATTCGACTGGCCGGCCATCTGCAGGATCTGCTTGCCTACGCGCGTGGAGCCGGTGAAGCCGATGCAGTCGACGTCCATGTGCAGCGCCAGCGCGCTGCCGACCTCATTGCCGTAACCCGGCAGCACGTTGAACACGCCGGGCGGCACGCCCGCCTCCAGCGCCAGCTCGGCCAGGCGCAGGGAGGTGAGCGGCGCCTTTTCGGACGGCTTGAGGATGACGCTGTTGCCGGCGGCGAGCGCCGGGGCGATCTTCCAGGACGCCATCAGCATCGGGTAGTTCCAGGGGATGACGGCGGCCACCACTCCGACCGGTTCGCGCTGGATCAGGGCCAGGCTGTCTTCTGCCGTGGGGGCGACCTGGTCGTAGATCTTGTCGATGGCCTCGCCGTACCAGCGGATGCAGTTCTGCGCCTGCTGCACGTCCACGGCCAGGCTGTAGCGAATCGGTTTGCCCATGTCGAGGGTTTCCAGCAGCGCCAGCTCGTCGCGGTTGGCGAGCATCAGGTCGGCGAAGCGGATCAGGATGCGCTTGCGCCTGGCGGGGGCCATGCCGGCCCAGCGGCGGTCGTCGAAGGCGGCGCGGGCACTTAGCACGGCCGCATCGGCATCTGCTTCGTCGCAGCGTGCGACCTCGGCCAGCTTGCGGCCGTCGACCGGCGAGAGGCAGTCGAAGCGGGCGCCCGAGCGCGCCTCGACGCGAAAGCCGTCGATGAAGGCGCGGCCGTCGATGGCCAGGCTGGCGGCACGGTCGTGCCAGGAGGTGGTGGAGGTGCTGCGATCCGACATGTCCGTTTCCTTCCCTGTTGAACAACATTCGATGCCAAATACTAGCAAACTTGGATCCACGGCCGGATTCTGCCTTTATAATCGCGGATTTTCCGCGCGCACATCTTTCTCTTCGGAGCACCGACCGCATGAACACTACCTTGATCGTTTTCGTCGCCCTCTACCTGATCGGCACGCTGGGAATCGGTGTGTGGGCGGGCACGCGGATCAAGAATACCAGCGACTTCGCCGTGGCCGGCCGCAGCCTGCCGCTGATCATGGTGATCACGACCACCTTCGCCACCTGGTTCGGCGCCGAGACCGTCATGGGCATCCCGGCCAAGTTCGTGCAGGGCGGCCTGAATGCCGTGATCGAAGACCCGTTTGGGGCCGGCATGTGCCTGGTCCTGGTCGGCCTGTTCTTTGCGACCAGGCTGTACAAGCTCAACCTGCTGACCATCGGCGACTATTACCGCCAGCGCTATGGCAAGGGCATCGAGATTTTCTGCTCGGTGGCGATCATCCTGAGCTACCTGGGCTGGGTGGCGGCGCAGATCACCGCGCTGGGCCTGGTGTTCACGGTATTGACCAATGGCGCGATGTCGCATTCGGTGGGCATGTTCGTCGGAACGATGGCGGTGCTGATCTACGTGGTGGTGGGCGGCTTCCTGGCGGTGGCGATCACCGACTTCATCCAGATGATCGTGCTTGTGGTGGGCATGAGCATCATCGCCATCTTCGCGGCGGATCTCGCCGGCGGCGCCGACAAGGTGCTGGCGATGGCCCAGCAGGCCGATTTGTGGCGCCTGCTGCCTGAGCCGGGCTTCACCGACATCATGTTCTTCATTGGCGCGGCCGTCACCATGATGTTCGGCTCGATTCCGCAGCAGGACGTGTTCCAGCGCGTGATGTCGGCCAAGGACGCCCCGACCGCGCGCACCGGCGCCGTGATCGGCGGCGCCAGCTACATCCTGTTCGCCTTCGTGCCGATGTTCATCGTGGCCGCGGCCGTGGTGGTGATGGGCGGCCAGGCCATGGACATCGCCAAGAACGACTATCAGCGCCTGCTGCCGACCTTCATCATGACCAGGATGCCGCTGGTGATGCAGATCCTGTTCTTCGGCGCCCTGCTCTCGGCCATCAAGAGCACCTCGTCGGCCACCCTGCTGGCGCCGTCGACCAGTTTTGTGGAGAACATCCTGCTGAACCTGCGCCCCGGCATGAACGACAAGAGCAAGCTGCTGGCCATGCGCGTGACGATCGTGATCTTCGCAGCGACGGTGCTGCTGTATGCGATCGCGATGGAAGGCACCTCGATCTACGAGCTGGTGTCGAGCGCCTACCAGGTCACGCTCGTGGGCGCCTTCGTGCCGCTGGTGATGGGGCTGTACTGGAAGCGCGCGACCACGCAGGGGGCGATCGTGTCGATCGGCGCGGGCATCATCGTGTGGCTGCTGTTCTTCCCGCAGCTCACGGGCTGGGGCGAGCATTTCCCGGGGCAGCTGGCGGGGCTGGTGGCGGCATTTGCCGGGATGTTCGTGGGCTCGCTGGCGCCGCAGGTGGTTAAAAATGGTGGGGAGCCGACGAAGCATATTGCGGTGAATGCTTGAGCTGGTACTGCGCTACTTAAATTAGGTACCGGCCTTCGCCGGTACCTAATTTCGCAAGCGTACCACCGACTAATCCATCCACCCCCGCGCCATCACCTCCTCCAGCGTCAAATCCAGGCACCCCCGAATCCGCTCCACCATCTCGTCGATCTCCGCCACCGTGATCGACAGCGGCGGCGCCACGATCATCCGGTCGCCGACCGCGCGCATGATCACGCCGTTGTCGAACATGTGCTTCCGGCACAGCATCCCGACCGCATGGGCCGACGCGAACGGTACGCAATCGTGCACCGTGGCGCCCTTGCGCCGCACCAGGTTCAGCCCAGCCGTGAGGCCACAGGTTTCGGCATGCCCCACCAGCGGATGCGACACCAGCGAAGCGAAGCAGGCCTTCAGGTGCGGCCCGGTTTGCAGGGCCACGCGCTCGACGAGGCGTTCGGTTTCCAGGATGCGGATGTTCTCCAGCGCCGCCGCGCAGGCCACCGGGTGGCCGGAGTAAGTAAAACCGTGGTTGAAGTCCCCGCCCTTTTCGATCAGCATGTGCGCCACGCGCCCGCCCACCAGCACCCCGCCCAGCGGCACGTAGCCGGACGTCACGCCCTTGGCGAAGGCGATCAGGTCGGGCTGGAAGCCCATCAATTCGCAGCCGAACCAGGTGCCCAGGCGCCCGAAGCCGCAGATTACTTCGTCGGAGATGAGCAGGATGTCGTACTTGCTGCAGATGCGCTGGATCTCGGGCCAGTAGGTGGCGGGCGGGATGATGACGCCGCCAGCACCCTGCACCGGCTCGCCGATGAAGGCGGCCACGTTTTCGGGGCCCACCTCGAGGATCTTCGCTTCGAGCCAGCCGGCGGCAAGCAGGCCGAATTCGGCCTCGCTCATGCCACGGCCGCCTTCCGCGTAGCTCGGCTGGCCGATGTGCTCGATGCCGGGAATCGGCAGCCCGCCCTGGGCATGCATGCCGGCCATGCCGCCCAGCGAGGCTCCTGCCATGGTACTGCCGTGGTAGGCGTTGCGACGGCTGATGATGACCTGGCGATCGGGCTGCCCGGCCAGCTGCCAGTAGCGCCGCACCATGCGCACGATGGTGTCGTTCGCCTCGGAGCCGCTGCCGGTGTAGAAGACGTGCTGGAACTGCGGCGGCGCCAGCTCGGCCAGCAGCGCCGCCAGTTTCACGGCGGGGACGTTGGTGGTGTTGAAGAAGCTGTTATAGAAGGGCAGCTGCAGCATCTGCGCGTGCACCGCGTCGGCGATGCTGCTGCGGCCATAGCCGGCGTTCACGCACCACAGGCCGGCCATGCCGTCGATGATCTTGTTGCCGTCGGAATCCCACAGGTAGACGCCGTCGCCGCGCACGATCACGCGGGCGCCGCGTTCGCGCAGCGCGGCGTGGTCGGTGAAGGGGTGCAGGTAGTGCGCGCTGTCGAGCTGCTGCAGGGTCTTGGTATCAAGCCCCTGCTGCTCGATGCCTTCCCCTGCTGCGGCAGGCACGCAGGCCTGCGGTGGATTGGTTGTCATGATCGCCTCCCATCGTGTGGACTCGCCTGGATCAGACGTGCAGCAGGAGGTGTTCGCGTTCCCAGGGACTGATGACGCGCATGAATTCCTGGTGCTCGAGATCCTTTACTGCAGAGTACACGTCGATGAAGCGCTCGCCAAGCACATCGCGCAGGCGGTCTTCGCGCCGTAGTTGCGTAATCGCCTCGGACAGGCCGCCCGGCAGCTCGACCGGCATATCGTAGGCGCTGCCCTCGACCATCGGGCTCGGGTCGAGCGCCTCGGTCATGCCGAGGTAGCCGCAGGCCAGCGTGACCGCCAGGGCCAGGTAGGGATTGGCGTCGGCGCCGATCACGCGGTTCTCCACGCGCCGATCTTGCGCGCCCGACACCGGCACGCGGAAGCCCACGGTGCGGTTGTCCATGCCCCACTGCAGGTTGATCGGCGCGGCCGTGTGGCGCACGATGCGGCGATAGGAGTTCACGTAGGGCGCGACGATCGCCATCGCCGACGGCATGTAGCGCTGCAGGCCGCCGATGTAGTGATTGAAGGCGGCCGACGCGCTGCCGTCCGCGTTGCTGAAGATGTTCTGGCCGGATTCAAGATCGACCACGCTCTGGTGCACGTGCATGGCCGATCCCGGCTCGTCGGCCATCGGCTTGGCCATGAAGGTGGCGTACATCTCGTGCTTGAGTGCGGCCTCGCGCAGGGTGCGCTTGAAGTAGAAGACCTTGTCGGCCAGGCCGAGCGGGTCGCCGTGCAGGAAGTTGATTTCCATCTGGCCGGCGCCGATCTCGTGGATCAGGGTGTCGACGTCGAGGTTCATCAGCTCGCAGTAATCGTAGATGTCTTCGAACAGCGGATCGAATTCGTTGACCGCATCGATGCTGTAGACCTGGCGGCTGGTCTCGGCGCGGCCGCTGCGGCCGACCGGCGGGGCCAGCGGCAAATTGGGATCGATGTTCTTGGCGGTGAGGTAGAACTCCAGCTCGGGCGCCACCACCGGCTTCCAGCCGCGGTCGGCGTACAGCTTGAGCACGCGGCGCAACACGCTGCGCGGCGCGAAATCGACCAGGCTGCCGTCGGCGAAATAGCAGTCGTGGATCACCTGCGCGGTCGGGTCGACGGCCCAGGGCACCATGGTGATGGTGGTAGGGTCGGCCTTTAAAATCATGTCGCGGTCGGTGACGGCGATGGCGCTGTTGTAGGAGTCGTCGCGCTCGGGCGTGTTGCCGGTGACGGTCATGCCCAGCACCACTTCGGGGATGCGCATGCCGCGGTCTTCGGTGAATTTCACCCGTGGGAGGATCTTTCCACGGGCGACACCGGTCAGGTCGGGCACCAGGCATTCGATTTCGGTGACACGCTTGGCGTTGAGCCACTCCTCCATGTCGGTGTAAGAAAACTTGTCGCGGATTGCCATGATTGCCTCTCTGTCTGTGGTGGGGGGTCGCGCGTCAGTGCGCGCGAAGGCGCCGCTGCCGGGCGCGCTGGATGCTTCAGGCAGGGAAGCTAGGGGACGGCGCTGCTTGCCCATAGGCGGGCCGCGGCCGGGATGCTGGGGTTCATGACTGGTTCCACTCCTGCGCCTGGCGCTGGGCCAGGGTGCGCGCCATGCGCTGGGCATGGTAGTCGCGGCAGGCCTGCCCGAAGGCGCCGAACATCTTCATCGAATACGGGTTGTGCTGGATGCGCCATTCGGGATGCCACTGCAGCGCCAGCGTGAAGCCATGCGCGGTCTCGACCGAGAAGGCCTCGACCAGGCCGTCTTCGGCCACGGCTTCGATGCGCAGGCCCGGTCCGAGTTCGTTGACGCCCTGGCCATGCAGCGAATTGACCGGGATCTCGGGCACGCCCAGCATGCGCTCGAGGCAGCCGCCGGGGATGATGGTGACGTTGTGGGCGTCGCCGTACTGCTCGTCCATGCCGAGTTCGGGATTTTCGCGGTGGTCGAACTTGCCGCTGACGCTTTGTACCGCCTGGTGCAGGCTGCCGCCCAGGGCCACGTTCATTTCCTGGAAGCCGCGGCAGATCGCGATGATCGGGATGCCGCGCCGCACTGCCTCGCGGATGAGCGGGAGCGTGGTCTGGTCGCGCGCCGGATCCTGCGGCAGCGAGGGGTCGAGCACTTCTTCGGAATAGTAGCTGGGGTGGACGTTCGAGGCCGAGCCGGTGAGCATGATGCCGTCGCACAGGTCGAGCACCGTTTCCAGGTCAAGCGATTCGCCGAGCGAAGGCAGGATCATGGGCGCGCAGTCGGCGCCGAGGACGACCGCGTCGACATACTTGTACTGGGCGGCGTGATACGGATGTTCGCCGAAATCGCGCGTGCATGCGGGGACGATGACGATGGGGCGCATGGTCTCTACCTTGTGTGAAGCGCACGAAACCATGATACGAGCATTCCGGTCCGGGCGCGAGTGGGCCATTAATCCAGATCAAGCCGAGTAGCGAAAGGCTGCACCGGCTTCCTGCTGATCTGCCTCGGAACAAGAGTTCCGTAACAAAATCTTAACGGTTTCCCGGGAAGCATGCCAACACGGTAAGCCTACAGCCGATGAAATTTCCTTTCAGAAAATAGCCTGTAGAGAAATTTTATTTCATGCGCAGCTGCACCAATGCCGCCTCCAGCACCGTGTCGCGGCCGCGGCGCAGGTCGGCCACGGTCGGCGCGACCTTCAGGGTTGGCTGGATGCCGTGCCCGACCCAGGCGCGGCCGTCGGGATAAGTGTCGGCCTTGGTGCAGATGCGCGCCGAACCGCCGCCCGGTAGCTGCACCATCAGCGGCTGGCCGGTGCTGCCGCCGGTGGCTTCGCCGACGATGGCGCCGCGCCCCATCGACTCGAAGGCCACCATGAAGTCTTCCGCCGCCGAATAGGTGGCGCCTGAAATCAGCACCGCGACCGGCCTGGCGAAATGGCGCTGGCCGTCGGGCTGCCTGGACTTCTGCTCGCCCTCGAAGTCGGGCATCGTGCGCTTCCAGGCACGGAAGGCCGGCAGGTACTGGCGGGTCGCCCATTTGCCGGTGGCGAAGGGTTTGTCGGTGAGCGTGGCCAGCACGCGCCAGCCCTCGGTCGAATTGCCGCCGCCGTTGTTGCGCAGGTCGATGATGAGCGCGGAACTGGCCGCGATCTGGTCGAAGGCGGCCAGGAAGTCGTCGGCCGCCTTGCTGTCGCCGAAGCTGTTCAGCGCCACGTAGGCGACGTTCCCCGGCAGCTTGCGCAGCTCGAACGGGGTCTTGTTCCACGCGATCTTGCCGTAGGCTTCCCAGTCGACGCGCCGCGCCGCCGCCTCGAAGACCTTGCCGGACGCGGTGCGCAAACCCAGGCGCGGCGTCTTGTCGCGTGGCCCCATCAGGAACTGGAAGCCGTAGGCACGCCGCTCCAGGTCCTGCGGCGTCGATGCGCTCACGTAGGGCGCCACCTGGCGTGCCACGTAGGCGGCGACCGGCTCGCCGTCCACCGTGACGACCTCAAGACCGGCAACGACGCCTTGCGCGGCGAGCGCCGGGTCGTGCACTTCGCGCACCAGCACCCTGCCCTCGACCAGGTGCGTCATCAGGAGCGCGGGCGCCAGCGCCGTGTTGCGCAGCTCGGGTCCTGGATACACGTTGGTATGGCCATCCTGCAGCTTCGCGCACAGTTCCATCAGCACGCGGTAATACTCGGCAGTGGAAGTGGTGGCGCGCACCTTCGGGATGGTCTCCAGATACAGCCGGTCCCAGTCGATCTCCCTGAGCTTGTCGACGTAGACGAAGTTGTACTTCACCTCGGACCAGAACTTCGACAGGCCGGCGACCTTCTCGTCTTCACTCAGGTTCTCGCGGTAAGGCGAAGCGAGCGCCGGCGAATCGAACAGGCGCGCCTCGAAGGCCTGCCGGTCAAGCGTGGTAGTGGGCGACTGGGCGAGACACGCCCCCGATACAGCCGCAATTGCCGCGGCCGCGATGATGCGACGAACCATGGGACCTCCTGTTGAACGAATGACGCGATTGTATAAAGCCAGGGCCTGCCTGCTGAAGCGGGCTGCGACAAACGGCAGGAAATGCGGGGCAGGCTGCAAAGCGGCACCCGGCAAACCGTGGCAAAAAGGTCTACTATGTCGCATCGCAAATCGCAGCCCATGCAAAGGACCACCATGCCGAACCTCAAAGACCCTTCCCTGCTGCGCCAGCACGCCTACATCGGCGGCGAATGGTGCGCAGCCGACGACGGCTCGACCATCGCCGTGACCAACCCCGCCACCGGCGAGACCCTGGGCGCGGTGCCGCACATGGGCGCGGTCGAGACCCGCCGCGCGATCGAGGCCGCCAACGCCGCCTGGCCCGCGTGGCGCAAGAAAACCGCGAAAGAACGCGCCGCGATCCTGCGCCGGTGGAATGACCTGATGCTGGAAAACGCCGACGACCTGGCGCTCCTGATGACGCTCGAACAGGGCAAGCCGCTGGCCGAATCGAAAGGCGAAGTCGCGTATGCGGCATCGTTCTTCGAGTGGTTCGGCGAGGAAGCCAAGCGCATCGCGGGCGACACGCTGGAGTCGCCGTCGCGCGACCGCCGCCTGTTCGTCACCAAGGAACCGATCGGCGTGTGCGCCGCCATCACGCCCTGGAACTTCCCGGCCGCGATGATCACCCGCAAGGTCGCCCCGGCGCTGGCGGCGGGCTGCCCGATCGTCCTCAAGCCGGCCGAACTGACGCCGTTCTCGGCGCTCGCGCTGGCGGTGCTGGGCGAGCGCGCCGGCGTGCCGCCTGGCGTGTTCTCGGTGGTGACCGGCGACGCCAAGGCCATCGGCGGCGAACTGTGCGCCAATCCGGTCGTGCGCAAGCTGAGCTTCACCGGCTCGACGCCGGTCGGGCGCCTCCTGATGGAGCAATGCGCGCCGACGCTGAAGAAACTGTCGCTCGAACTGGGTGGCAACGCCTCCTTCATCGTGTTCGACGATGCCGACATCGATGCCGCGGTCGAAGGCGCGATCGCCTCGAAATACCGCAATGCCGGCCAGACCTGCGTGTGCGCCAACCGCATCTACGTGCAGGACGCGGTCTACGAGGAATTCGCGCACAAGCTGGCCGCGGCGGTGGGCAAGCTCAAGGTCGGCAACGGCACCGAACCGGGCGTCACCCAGGGCCCGCTGATCGAAGAGAAGGCGGTGCTCAAGGTCGAGCAGCATATCGAAGACGCGCTGTCGAAAGGCGCGCGCCTGCTGGCCGGCGGCCAGCGCCACGCGCTCGGCCACAGCTTCTTCCAGCCCACCATCCTCGCCGACGTGACGCCGCAGATGCGCATCTCGGGCGAAGAAACCTTCGGCCCGGTGGCGCCGCTGTTCCGCTTCCAGACCGAGGAAGAAGTGATCGCCCTGGCCAACGACACCGAATACGGCCTGGCCTCGTATTTCTATGCGCGCGACGTCGGCCGCGTGTGGCGGGTGGCCGAGCAGATCGAGACCGGCATGGTCGGCGTGAACACCGGCCTGATCTCGAACGAGATCGCACCCTTCGGCGGCGTGAAGCAGTCCGGCCTGGGACGCGAAGGCTCGGTCTACGGCATGGACGATTACCTCGTCATCAAATACATCTGCCTCGGCGGTGTCTGAGCTTGGCGGGCCGCGCCCTGCCGCGGCCCGTTGCGATATTTCCACACGACAACATTTATTGCTTTTCTTGGTAGGGCTGGGCCAGCCTGGCCAACGGCGAGCAGGAAGCCGGCATCGCCCAGATCAACGGCGCGATCACCCAGATGGACGCGGTGACCCAGCAGAATGCGGCGCTGGTGGAAGAAGCGGCTGCAGCGAGCGAAGCGCTGCGCGACCAGGCGGCCCACCTGGGGCAGCTGGTCGGCACCTTCGAACTGGAAGAGGTGCGCCAGGTGCAGCCGGCGGCGCGGGTGCGCCAAGCGGCGCCGGCGCCGCAGGTGCGGATGGCGCTGGCTTGAGGACGAGCGGGCCGCGCCCGCCGCGGCCCCTTACTTCTTGTACTCGTAGTACTTGCGCGCATCCCCGCGCACCAGCTCGGCTGGATACTTCTCCCGGTTGAGCACCATCTTCTCCTGCACCGCGGCGAACAGGTCGACGTCGAGCTTGTCGGCCAGGCGCACCAGGTAGACCAGCACGTCGGCCATCTCGTGCCGCACTTCCGCCAGCCTGGCTTCGCCCAGTTCGTCGATGCGGCCATGCTGCAGCCACTGGAAATGCTCCAGCAGTTCGGCCGCCTCCACCGTCAAGGCCGAGGCCAGGTTCTTCGGCGTGTGGAACTGGTCCCAGTCGCGTTCGTCCACGAATGCGCGGACGATGCCGCGCAGCCGGGTCAGGTCACTGTCCGCGCCGTTCGTCACGCACTTTTCCCCCGTCCAGGTAACCATTGAGCACGCGCTCGAGCTTCGGTGCGATCTCGTCCTGGCTCTTGACAGTGATGCCGAGGTCGCGCAGCAGGCCGTCGTGCACGCCGTAGACCCAGCTGTGGATGGTCAGCGGCTGGCCGCGTTCCCAGGCGTCGCGCACGACCGTGGTTTGCGCCACGTTGATCACCTGCTCGGCCACGTTCAGCTCCACCAGGCGGTTGGTGGCGGCGCGGCCGACCACGTTGCCAAGGTATTTGCCGTGCTTCTCGCGCACGTCGCGGACATGGCCCAGCCAGTTGTCGGCCAGGCCGACGCGCTGGCCGGTCAGCGCCGCGTGCACGCCCGAGCAGCCGTAGTGGCCGCAGATGATGATGTGCTTCACCTTCAGCACGTCGATCGCGAACTGCAGCACGGACAGGCAGTTCAGGTCGGAGTGCACGACCACGTTGGCGATGTTCCGGTGCACGAACAGTTCGCCCGGCGCCATGCCCAGCAGCTCGTTGGCCGGCACGCGGCTGTCGGAGCAGCCGATCCACAGGTATTCCGGCGCCTGCTGCGCTGCCAGGTCCTTGAAGAAGTTCGGGTCTTCGGCCACCATCGAGGCGGCCCATTTGCGGTTGCGTGCGAAGAGGTCTTCCGCAGTCACTCCTGTTTTATTTTCCAAATTTTTCTCCCTGTTTTGATGCGTCTTGAATGCGCAAGAGTTTACCGTAGGGTGGTCGGCTTCGCCGACCGCGCGGTGATAGTTTGGAGATGAACAGCCGCGCGGGCAGCATCACCGGGGTTTGAACGCGCGGGCGGGAAACCCGCCCACCCTACAAAAAAACCGCCGGGGGCTCGCGCCGCCGACGGTTTCATAAGAATCACTTACTCGAAGAAGTCCTTGACCTTGTCCATCCAGCCCTTGCTCTGCGGGCTGTGCTTGGCGCCGCCCTCGTTGGTCGAGCGTTCGAACTCGCGCAGCAGGTCTTTTTGCTTGTCGGTCAGCTTGACCGGGGTCTCGACCACGACGTGGCAGAACAAATCGCCCACGTAGCCGGAACGCACGCCCTTGATGCCCTTGCCCTTCAGGCGGAAGGTCTTGCCGGTCTGGGTGCCTTCGGGCACCGTGAACGACACCTTGCCGGTGAGCGTAGGCACCTCAATCTCGCCGCCGATGGCAGCCTTGGAGAACGAGATCGGCATCTCGCAGTGCAGGTCGTCGCCTTCACGCTGGAACACCGCGTGCGGCTTGATGTGGATCTCCACATACAGGTCGCCCGACGGTCCGCCATTCGTGCCCGGCTCGCCGTTGCCGGTCGAGCGGATGCGCATGCCGTTGTCGATGCCGGCCGGGATCTTCACTTCCAGCGTCTTGTTGCGCTTGATGCGTCCGGCGCCGCCGCAGGCCGCGCACGGATCCGGGATGATCTTGCCGTTGCCGTGGCATTTCGGGCAGGTCTGCTGGATGCTGAAGAAGCCCTGCTGCATGCGCACCTGGCCGTGGCCGGCGCAGGTGGTGCAGGTGACCGGCTGGGTGCCCGGCTTGGCGCCGCTGCCGTGGCAGGTGTCGCACTTGTCCCAGCTCGGCACGCGGATCGTGGTTTCGTAGCCGTGGGCTGCCTGCTCCAGCGTGATCTCGAGGTTGTAGCGCAGGTCGGCGCCGCGGTAGACCTGGGGTCCGCCGCCGCCGCCGCGGCCACGGCCGCCGCCGAAGATGTCGCCGAAGATGTCGCCCAGGTCGCCGAAACCGCCGGCCCCGAAGCCACCGCCTCCGCCGCCGCCCATGTTCGGGTCCACGCCGGCGTGACCATAGCGGTCATACGCTTCGCGCTTCTCCGGATTGGTCAGCATCTCGTAGGCTTCTTTGACTTCCTTGAACTTCTCTTCCGCTTCCTTGTTGTCGGGATTGCGGTCGGGGTGGTACTTCATCGCGAGCTTGCGATACGACTTCTTGATGTCGTCTTCCGACGCATTCTTCGCGACCCCGAGGATCTCGTAAAAATCACGCTTTGCCATAGGCGGCACCTTGCTTTGTCATGTAGTGAAACTGGTCAAACGATGCATATGCAAAAAAACCGAGCCGGGGAACCATGTGGTCGCAGCGGCTCGGCGGTTCCCACGGAAGGGACGAGTCGCTCGACTCGCCCCGGCCGGGATTACTTCGCGTCTTTCACTTCCTTGAAGTCGGCGTCGACCACGTCGTCCTGCTGCGGCTGCTGCTCGCCGCCTGGCTGGCCACCGGCCGCGCCTGCCTGCTGCGCCTGCATGTCGGCATACATTTTCTCGCCCAGCTTCTGCGAGGCGGTCGACAGCGCCGCGGTCTTGGCATCGATGTCCGACTTATCGCCGCTCTTGATCGCGCCTTCCAGGTCGGTGATGGCTGCTTCGATCGCTTCCTTCTCGCCGGCTTCGAGCTTGTCGCCGTATTCGGTGAGGGACTTGCGGGTCGAGTGCACCAGCGCGTCGCCCTGGTTGCGCGACTCGGCCAGTTCCTTGACCTTCTTGTCTTCTTCCGCGTTCAGCTCGGCGTCCTTCACCATCTTCTGGATCTCGTCTTCGGTCAGGCCCGAGTTCGCCTTGATGGTGATCTTGTTTTCCTTGCCGGTGGCCTTGTCCTTCGCGCCGACGTGCAGGATGCCGTTGGCGTCGATGTCGAAGGTCACTTCGACCTGCGGGGTGCCGCGTGGCGCCGGCGGGATGCCCTCTAAGTTGAATTCGCCCAGGCCCTTGTTGCCGGCTGCGATTTCACGCTCGCCCTGGAACACCTTGATGGTCACGGCCGGCTGGTTGTCGTCGGCGGTCGAGAACACCTGCGAGAACTTGGTCGGGATCGTGGTGTTCTTGTGGATCATCTTGGTCATCACGCCGCCCAGGGTTTCGATACCCAGCGACAGAGGGGTGACGTCCAGCAGCAGCAAGTCCTTGCGCTCGCCCGACAGGACCGAGCCCTGGATCGCGGCGCCGACGGCGACGGCTTCGTCCGGATTCACGTCCTTGCGTGCGTCCTTGCCGAAGAATTCCTTCACCTTCTCCTGCACCTTCGGCATGCGGGTCATGCCGCCGACCAGGATGATGTCGTCGATGTCGGTGACCTTGACGCCCGCATCCTTGATCGCCATGCGGCAAGGTTCGATCGTCTTGGCGATCAGTTCCTCGACCAGCGATTCCAGCTTGGCGCGAGTCATCTTCAGGTTCAGGTGGACCGGCGCGCCGTTCGCCATGGCGATGTACGGCTCGTTGATTTCGGTCTGCTGCGACGACGACAGCTCGATCTTCGCGCGCTCGGCCGAAGCCTTGATGCGCTGCAGGGCGATCGCGTCTTTCGACAGGTCCAGGCCGTTGATCTTCTTGAACTCGTCGATGATGTAGTCGATGATGCGCTGGTCGAAGTCTTCGCCGCCCAGGAAGGTGTCGCCATTGGTCGACAGCACTTCGAACTGCTTCTCGCCGTCGACGTCGGCGATCTCGATGATCGAGACGTCGAAGGTGCCGCCGCCGAGGTCATACACGGCGATCTTGCGGTCGCCCTTGTCGGTCTTGTCCAGGCCGAAAGCCAGCGCGGCCGCGGTCGGCTCGTTGATGATGCGCTTGACGTCCAGGCCCGCGATACGGCCGGCATCCTTGGTTGCCTGGCGCTGCGAGTCGTTGAAGTAGGCCGGCACGGTGATGACCGCTTCGGTGACTTCTTCGCCGAGGTAGTCTTCGGCGGTCTTCTTCATCTTGCGCAGGGTTTCGGCCGACACCTGCTGTGGCGCCAGCTTCTTGTCGCGCACGCCGATCCAGGCGTCGCCGTTGTCGGCCTTGACGATCGCATACGGCATCAGCGAGATGTCCTTCTGGACTTCTTTTTCGTCGTACTTGCGGCCGATCAGGCGCTTCACCGCGAACAGGGTATTTTTTGGATTGGTCACGGCCTGGCGTTTCGCCGGTGCACCGACGAGGATCTCGCCGTCTTCCTGGTAGGCGATGATCGACGGGGTGGTACGCGCGCCTTCGGCGTTCTCGATGACCTTTGGCTGGCCGTTTTCCATGATCGCGACGCAGGAATTGGTGGTTCCCAGGTCAATACCGATAATTCTGCCCATGATGTGTTCCTTTTATATAAAACGCTTAGTTTCGGATGGATTCAATATTGGGAAAAACTGCGTGCTTTCAAGGGGATACTGAGTGAAACCCTGGCGAGCGCGCCGCAGCGTAACTTCCACTTACTTCGGCGCGGCGGCCGTCACGATCGCCGGACGCAGCAGGCGGTCGGCAATCATGTATCCCTTTTGCAGCACGGTGACCACGGTATTGGCCTCCTGCTCGGACGGCACCACGGCCACGGCCTGGTGCTTGTTCGGGTCGAGCTTCTCGCCTGCTTCCGGCATGACCTCGAGCACGCGGTTCTTTTCGAAGGCGGCGCTCAGCTGCTTCAGGGTCATTTCCACACCCTCGCGGATGGCTTCGACGGTCTGCGTCTCGACCTTCAGCGCCATTTCCAGGCTGTCGCGCACCGGCACCATGGCCTCGGCGAAGCTTTCGATGGCGAATTTATGGGCCTTGGTGACGTCTTCCTGGGCGCGGCGGCGGATGTTCTCCGCGTCTGCCTTGGCGCGCATGAAGGCGTCATGCATCTCGGCCAGCTTGGCCTCGGTGGCGCTCAGCTGGGCTTCCAGGTCGGACTCTGCGCTCGGCGGCACACCTGCCTGCCCGGCGCCGGCCTGCGCGGCCTCGGCGGCTGCATCTGCAATGGCGGCATCCGCCGGCGATTGCTGGGACACCTCTTGGTTTTCTTGGTCTTGCATCGAAAAAACTCCTAGAATCAAGGACTTGGCTTAATTGGTAACGTATCCTGCCTGACACACAGGCCCGCAGATGGGGTGATCTCCACCATTTTCAAGGGATTGCAGAGATCCCATGATGAAAATTCGGAAATTATTTGTTACAAGATTTACGGTTTCCCTGAATCATTTCCCATTGAAAAGTTTTACTCTTCCAACAAAGGTACGGCATGGGGGCCGCAGACACCTGGGAGCAGACTTCATGAGATTACAACTGATCAGCGGCGCCGTGATCCTGTACACCCTCGCGGTGCTGGTCTGGCTGTGCTACGTGGGAATCGGCGCGACGCCCTGACAACCGTTTATTTTAACAGGTTGGCAAGACGCCGGAAAATGTAGTTACTCGGATGCAACTTCTGCGCCGAGATGCGCGGCATGCTGTGCACCCACCTGGACATCGCGCCGCTGGGCCGCGCGCTGGGCCGGGGTGAGGATGGTCGGCCAGCCGATCAGGTGCTGTTCGGCGATCTCGGCCAGCCCGGTGATCCAGGCCGGCGATTCGTTCAGGCAGGGAATGTAATGGAATTCCTTGCCACCGGCGGCTTCGAAATCGTGCCGCACTTCCATGTTGATTTCTTCCAGGGTTTCCAGGCAATCGCTGGTAAAACCCGGACAGATCACGTCGATCCGTTCCAGCCCTTCGCGCGCCAGCTGTTGCACGGTCGGGGCCGTGTAGGGCTGGAGCCATTCGGCCTTGCCGAAGCGCGACTGGAAGGTGACGATGTATTCATCCGCGCCCATGCCCAGGGCCACCGCCAGCAGGCGCGCGGTCTTCTGGCATTCGCAGAAATACGGGTCGCCCTGCAGCAGCGTGCGCTTGGGGATGCCGTGGAAACTCATCACCAGCTTCTGGCCGCGTCCATGGGTCTCCCAATATGCTTCGACGCTGGCGCGCAGCGCCTCGATATAGCCTTCGTGGTCATGGTAGTGCCGGACCAGGCGCAGCTCGGGGATATTGCGGATCTTGCTGAAATAGGCGTATACGGCATCCCAGACCGAGGCGGTGGTGGTGCCGGAATATTGCGGATAGGCCGGCAGCACCACGATGCGCTCGCAATGCTCTGCCTTCAGGCGATCCAGCACTTCGGGCAGCGAAGGCGAGCCGTAGCGCATCGCCATCACCACCTTGACGGCCTCGTGGCCGCGCTCGTGCAGCATCTTGTCGAGCAGCACTGCCTGCTTCGCGGTATGCACCTTCAGCGGCGAGCCCTCGCGGGTCCAGATGCTGCGGTATTTGGCCGCCGACTTGCCCGAGCGGAAAGGCAGGATGAACAGGTGCAGGATGAACCACCAGACCTTGGCCGGGATCTCCACCACGCGCCCGTCGGACAGGAATTCCTTCAGGTAGCGGCGCACGGCCTTGCGGGTCGGTTCGTCGGGCGTGCCGAGGTTGACCAGCACGATGGCGTTCGCAGCGACGGTGCCGTGGGTGAAAGGCGGTTCTTTTCGGAATGGCATGAGCGGGGAAGGGTCAGGGGACGCCGCTATTATAAAGTGGCGTCCCCACGCCGCATATGTGTACGGCGGACAACACCGGGTCAGGTCGTGGTGTGCAGGCGCACGTCGATGTTGTTGCGCGTGGCGTTCGAATACGGGCAGACGATGTGGGCCTTGTCGACCAGGTCCTTGAGCTGGGCCGCGTCCATGCCGGGGCCGTGGATGGTCAGGTCGACTTCGATGCCGAAACCGGTCGGGATCGGACCGATGCCGACGTCGCCCTTGACGGTCAGGTCTGGAGGCAGCGTCACCTTCTGCTGGCCGGCGACGAATTTCAGCGCGCCGAGGAAGCAGGCCGAATAGCCGGACGCAAACAGCTGCTCGGGGTTGGTGCCCGGGCCGCCACCGCCGCCGAGTTCCTTCGGAGTGCTCAGCTTCAGGTCCAGCACGCCGTCGGCGCTTTTCGAGGTCCCCTCGCGGCCGCCTTGCGACGTCGCCTGGGCGCGGTACAGCACTTTATCGATGCTCATTCGAACTCCCTTCCGTGGTGTGGTGGACAAGCCAAGACTTTGCCACAGAACGGGAAATCGAGTTGGCCCGTAGGGTGGGCAATTCAGCGCGTGAACAATCGTGCCGCCGCATTGCGAGCGTGATTTGAACGCGCGGGCGGGAGGACCCGCCCACCCTACGAAGCCAGCAACTCCCTTGCATGCTTGCGCGTCGTCTCCGTAATCTCGATCCCGCCCAGCATGCGCGCCACTTCTTCCACGCGCGAGCGGTTATCCAGCACGTCGATGCGCGAGACGGTGCGCCCCTCGCCGGTCGTGCCCTTGGCCACCTGGAAGTGCTGGTTGGCCTGGCTGGCCACCTGCGGCAGGTGGGTCACGCACAGCACCTGGCGCTGCTGGCCCAGGCGTTTCAACAGCCGTCCCACCACCTCGGCGACGCCGCCGCCGATGCCGGTGTCGACTTCATCGAAGATCAGGGTCGGCGTGGTGGTCGCGTGCGCCGTGATCACGGCGATCGCCAGCGAAATGCGGGCCAGTTCGCCGCCCGAGGCCACCTTGGCCAGCGGCCGCGGCGCCACGCCCGCATGGCCGGCCACCAGGAATTCGACCTGCTCGACACCATGCAGGCCCGGCTCGCCGGGGTTGAGCGCCACGGCGAAGCTGCCGCCGGTCATGCTCAATTCCTGCATCGCGCTGGTCACGCCCTTGCCCAGCTCCACGGCCGCCTGCGCACGACGCTTCGACAGGCGCGCAGCCGCCGTCATGTAGGCCGCCCTGGATTTTTCTTCCTGCTTGCGCAGCCCGTCCATGTCGCTGGCGTCGGCCAGCTGGCGCAGGCGGGCAGCGAGGGTCGCATGTTCTTCGTGCAGCTCTTCGGGCGTCACGTGGTAGCGGCGCGCGGCGCCGTGCAGGGCTTCCATGCGGGCGTCGACCTGGCGCAGGCGGTCCGGGTCGAGCTCGACCTTGTCGATGTAGTTGTTCAGCGCGTAGACAGCCTCCTGCAGCTGGATGCGGGCCGGCTCCATGCAGTCGAGCACCGGCTGCAGGCCGGTATCGACATCGACCAGCTTGCCCAGCTTGGCGTTGAGCGAGGACAGCTGCGACAGGATCGGCTGGTCGGCTTCGGAAATGGCCAGCAGCGCTTCCTGCGCGCCTTCGAGCAGGCTGGCGGCATGCGACAGGCGGCTGTGCTCGTTGGTGATCTCGGTCCATTCGCCGGCCTTCGGGGCGAGCTTGTCGAGCTCGCTCACCTGCCACTCCAGGCGCTCGCGCTCGAGCAGCACGTTGCGCGCGTCGTTCTCGAATTCCTCGCGCTGGCGCACCAGGGCGCGCCAGGTCTTGTAGCTGGCGGCCACGGCGTCGATGTCCGCAGCAGCGGACGGATCGCGCACCGCGATCTGGTTGTCGAGCAGGGCGCGCTGCGCGTCGGATTTAAGCAGTGACTGGTGGGCATGCTGGCCGTGGATGTCGACCAGCAGGTCGCCCAGCTCGCGCAGCTGCGCGGCGGTGGCGCTGATGCCGTTGATATAGGCCTTCGAGCGGCCGGCGTTGTCGATCACCCGGCGCAGCAGCGCCCCGCCCTCTTCGATACTGAATTCGTGCTGCTCCAGCCATTCGGTCGCGGCAAGCGTGAGCGCGAATTCGGCCGTGATGTCCGCCTTGGCCGCGCCTTCGCGCACCATGCTTGCGTCGCCGCGCCCGCCCAGGGCCAGTTGCAGCGCGTCGATCAGGATCGACTTGCCGGCGCCGGTCTCGCCGGTGAACACGGAAAAACCGTACGCGAATTCGAGCTCGATGGCGTCGACAATGACGAAGTCACGGATGGTAAGTGTGCGCAGCATGAAAAATCGGGTCTCCTGTCGTGGCTCTTACGTGAGCTTGCCTTCGTTGGTCGGGTATTCGTTCCAGTGCAGCTTTTCGCGCAGCGTATGGTAATAGCTCCAGTCGCGCGGGTGCAGGAAGGTGATCGTGTGCGGCGAACGCGAAATGACGATGTGGTCGCCCAGCTGCGCGCTGGTGAAGGTTTGCATGTCGAAATTCACGCTGATGTCGCGCCCGGCCACCAGTTCGACCACGATCTCGCTCGATTCCGGCACCACGATGGGGCGGTTCGACAGCGCATGCGGCGCGATCGGCACCAGCACGATGCCCTGCAAGCGCGGATGCAGCAGCGGGCCGCCGGCCGACAGCGCATAGGCGGTCGAGCCGGTGGGCGTGGAGACGATCAGGCCGTCCGCGCGCTGGTTGTACATGAATTCGCCGTCCACGGTGAGCTTGAGCTCGACCATGCCGGCGCCGGCGCCGCGCGCCACCACGACGTCGTTGAACGCGACCGCGCAGAAGATCTGCTGGCCGTCGCGCACCACGCGCGCTTCCAGCAGCGTGCGCTCCTCGGCCCTGGCCTGGCCCTGCAAAATTTCGCCCAGGGCCGGGACCATGCGGTCGATCGGGATGTCGGTAATGAAGCCCAGGCGGCCGGAGTTGATGCCGATGAGCGGAATGTCGTATTTGGCGAGCTGGCGCGCGATGCCGAGCATGGTGCCGTCGCCGCCCATCACCACCGCGTAGCTGGCCTGCTCGCCGATCTCGGCGACGCTCATGGCCTCGATGCCGTCCGTTCCCAGGTGCGCCGCGGTATCGGTTTCATACACGACCCGGTAGCCGGAGGCGGCCAGGAATTCGGTCAGGCGCCGCACCGGCTCTTCGATGCCGGGGGTGTTTTGCCGCACCACGAGCGCGATGATTTGTTGCGGTTGGGACGTCACGGGCATGGGTCTCGGGCGGTTGGGACAGGACTAGTGAGATTAACCGATTAGCGGCTGCGATAGAAGGTTCGGCTACGCGCGCCCGGAATGACTGTACAAATAAACAGTATAGCGGGGACGGCGCGTAACCGGCAAGTCGGCAGTTGCGGGACAGCGGGTTTAGTTGACCAGGACCAGGCCGACTGCCATCACGACGGCCGCCACCAGGCTCAGCAGGTGCAGGGCCACCAGTGTGACCCAGCGCAGCGCCGTGACGACGCGCCCGCCGCCATATACCCGCCGCATCGCCGTGGGCAGGTAGAGGACCAGCCAGGCCAGCAGCACGAAGCGCACGAAATTCCAGCCGTCCGCCAGGATGAACAGGCTCAGCATGAAGAAGGCGAAAGCATTGCTGTGCAGGGCGAACAGGAAATGCTCGCCGTAGCGCCGCCCCGATCCGAGATAGAGCAGCTTCAGGTAGAGCGCGAAGACCGGCATCAGGAGGAAGATCGCGTAGGGGGCGTAGCTGAAGAAGGCACTTGTTGCTGCCGCGCTCTTTTGCTCACTGGGCAGCGCGAGGAATTTCTCGGCGCCCTTGCCCAGGCGCGGACTGATTGCCCCGAGCTCGCGCACGACATCGCGTTCGAATTCGGTACGCGGCGCGGTAAGCGCTGGCGCGCTTGCCGCCGGCCGGGCATTGGCCGGCGCGTCGGTCTCGTTCTCCATGATCTGCACGCCACTGAGCTTGACCAGGAAGAAAAAGATGATGGAAAAGCTCAGGTACAGGCGCAGCGGCTCGACATAGCGCACGCGCCGGCCTTCGATGTATTCGCGGGTCAGGAAGCCCGGCTTGAACAGCAGCAGCATCAAGGAGCGCCACAGCTTGCCTTCCAGCGCCACGTAATGCGAGAGGAATTCATGCAGGAATTCGCGCGCGCTCGGCACGTGCAGGTGGGTCGCCTGGCCGCAGGCCTGGCAGAAGTTGCCGCAGGTAGAAGCGCCGCAGTTCTTGCAAGTGCCGGCGTGCTGCTGGAAGTCGAGGGCTTCGGTCGTCAAGGTGCCAATCCGCAAAGGTCGTCGAAGACGCCATGTTAGCGGGACAATTGCAAAAAAGCATCACGCATTTACACACGGGCCCTTCCACGCCACTTCCAATTGCGCGACTCCATCGGCGGCGCACGGTTAGGATTCAGTCAACTGCTATGCAAGGAGATGCACATGGTCACCGAAACCAAAGACCGCTTCGTCAACACGAAAGCACCGATCGAAAACGATGGCGTCAAACGCCAGCCCCACGAGCGTGACGAAACCCCGGACGCGCAAGACCAGGCGCCGCGCGGCGTCATGAAGCAGGCCGCCGAAGACCTGGCCCAGGGCCTGCAGAACACCGACTGCTACGGCACCAATGGCCAGGGCCTGGACCAGGCCGTCGACCCCAAGGCAGGCGCCACCGGCCAGGCCAAGCCCCTGCCCGACCGCAACGAATCGATGCGCAAGCACGATACGGCGAACGATCAATCCGACAAGAACAACCTCTAAGGAAATGCAATGACCATCAAACGTAAGGGCAGCGCCGTCTGGAGCGGCGGCCTGAAAGACGGCAAGGGCGCGGTCTCGACCGGCAGCGGCGCACTCAAGGACAATCAATACGGCTTCAACACCCGCTTCGAAGACGGCCCCGGCACCAATCCCGAAGAACTGATCGGCGCCGCCCACGCGGGCTGCTTCACGATGGCGCTGTCCGGCCAACTGGGCCAGGCCGGCCTGACCGCCGACGAGCTGCGCACCACGGCCACCGTATCGATGGAAAAGGTCGAAGGCGGCTTCTCGATCACCGCCGTGCACCTCGACCTGGTGGCAAAAATCCCGGGCGCCAGCCAGGAAGCTTTCGACAAGGCCGCCACCACCGCGAAGGAAAACTGCCCGGTGTCGAAGCTGCTGAATGCGAAGATCACGCTGAGTTCGAAACTGGAAAACTAAGCCGATCCACTTGAACTGACGTAGGGCGGGCGGGTCTCCCGCCCGCGCGTTCAACTGGCCGATGAGCAATCACGCAGTGGGCCGGAGCCCTGCACGATCAGCCAGCACCGCATAAAATGGCTGCTTTCCCGCATTCCCAGAAAGACACCCATGCGCATCCTGCACACCATGCTCCGCGTCGGCAACCTGCAGCGTTCGATCGACTTCTACACCAAGGTACTCGGCATGAAATTGCTGCGCACCAGCGACAATCCCGAGTACAAATACACCCTGGCCTTCCTCGGCTACGGCAGCAACCCCGATCACGCCGAACTCGAGCTGACCTATAACTACGGCGTCGACAGCTATGACATGGGCACGGCCTACGGCCACATTGCCATCTCGGCCGACGACATCTACGCCACCTGCGACCAGGTACGCGCGAACGGCGGCAACATCACCCGCGAGCCGGGGCCGGTCAAGGGCGGTTCCACCGTGATCGCCTTCATCACCGATCCGGATGGTTACAAGGTCGAGCTCATCGAGCGCAAGGACCATGCGGCGGGCAGTGGCTTGAGCAGCTAAGAAGGCAGCGCCCGTTTCATTGTAGGGTGGACGGCTCCGCCGTCCGCGCGTTCAACCACCGTATGAATCACCGCTCCATTTGTTCATATTCGGTCTGAACGCGCGGGCGGGAAAACCCGCCCACCCTACGAACATCAGGCCAGCGGATCGATCACAAACGCCGGCATCCTCTCATTCCCCTTGGCGCACGCCAGGAATTTATCGGCGGTGGCCAGCGCTTCGTTGATGGTCACGTCCATATCCAGGTAACGGTAGGTACCGAGACGCCCCACAAAGGTCACGTTCGGCTCCTCGTTCGCCACCTTCACGTAGCGCTCGAGCTGCTCCTTGTCGCGCGCCTGGCGGATCGGGTAGTACGGAATATCCTTCTCTTCGCACTGGCGGCTGTATTCCTTGTACAGCAGCGTCTTCTCGTGCTGTTCCCACGGCGAGAAGTGCTTGTGCTCGGTGATGCGGGTGTAGGGCTGCGCATTGTCGCAGTAGTTGATCACCGCATTGCCCTGGTAGTCGCCGGTATCGCGGAAGACTTCGAAGTCGAGCGTGCGGTAAGGCAGGCGGCCTTCGGCGTGGTTGAACCAGGCGTCGATCGGGCCGCTGTAGAACACGTGCGCGTACTCGTCTTTCTGGGCCGGGTCGAAGCGGGTGTTCAGGTGCACGGTCACGCCCGGCACGTCGAGGATCTTCTCGACCAGCGAGGTGTAGCCGTCTTCCGGCATGCCCTGGTATTTGTGGTTGAAATAGTTGTCGTCGTAATTGAAGCGCACCGGCAGGCGCTTGAGGATGCTGGCCGGCAGTTCGGTCGGCTGCATGCCCCACTGCTTGACGGTATAGGTCTTGAAGAAGGCTTCATACAACTCCTTGCCGACGAAACGCAGGGCCTGGTCTTCAAACGTCACCGGGTTCTCGATCGTCTTGTCGCCGAGCGAGGCCAGGAATGCCTGGGCTTCGGCCGGGCGGAAGGTCTTGCCGAAGAACTGGTTGATGGTCAGCAGGTTGATCGGCAGCGTGTAGACGCTGTTGTTGGTGATCGCCTTGACCCGGTTCACATAGGGCATGAAGCGGCTGTAGCGGTTCACGTATTCCCAGACACGCTCGATATCGGTATGGAAGATGTGCGGACCGTAGATGTGCACCATGACGCCGGTCTCGGCGTCGCGTTCGGAGTGGCAGTTACCGGCAATGTGGGGACGCGATTCGAAAATCTCGACCTTGTAGCCGGCCTGCGCCAGCTCGCGGGCAATGACGGCCCCGGAAAAACCGGCGCCGACAATCGCGATATTCTTTTGCATGTTTTTTCCTTAGGGAAGTGGATTCTTGACTCCGCGCACGGGTGACAGGCGGGCTGGGGCGGCATGTCACAGGGGGAGTGCTTAACGTTGTCAGTTTATCAGCTTTATGAAAAAACCCACGCTCGCGTTACTTGTCGTGCGCCAACTATTTGTCTGTAAAATCAAGGACTTAAATCATTCCCAAAAGCAAAAGCCCGAACCATTTCTGACCCGGGCTTTTCATGTTTGCTGGCGCAGGCTGGGCCTGCGCAGGTGTTAGTTGGCGAGCAGGTTGTTCACCGCCGCCAGGTCCGCTTCGCGCAGCGAGCCGGAAGCCGCCTTCAGGCGCAGGCCATTCAGGATGGTGTCGTAGCGGGCACGCGACAGGTCGGTGCGGGTCGAGTACAGCTGGCGCTGCGCGTTGAGCACGTCGATATTGATGCGCACGCCGACCTGGTAACCGAGCTTGTTCGATTCCAGTGCCGACTGGCTCGACACTTCCGCCGCTTCCAGGGCCCTGACCTGCGCCATGCCGCTGTTCACGCCGAGATAGGCCTGGCGCGCCTGCAGGGCGGCCTGGCGGCGCGTTGCCTCCAGGTCGTTGCGCGCCTTGTCTTCCAGGGCGATCGATTCGCGCACGCGGCTGGTCACGCCGAAGCCGTTGAAAATCGGGACGGCGAACTGCACGCCGATGCCGTTGTTCTTGGCGACACCCGAGTTGTTGAGCTGGCCGCCGACGTCGCGACGGGTCGAGGCCGCCACCAGGTCGAGGGTCGGGTAGTGGCCGGCGCGGTTGCGCGAGATTTCGCGGCGCGCCAGTTCCACCTGCAGCTGCGACACGGTCACGCCATAGTTCTGGGTCTCGGCCGAGCTGACCCATGGGTCAGGCGAGGCTGGCGATGGCGGGGCCAGGGTGATGCCGGCCTTGAGCGGCGCCAGCGTCCCCGGCGAGGTGCCGATGATCGCCTGCAGGGCATTATTCTTGTTGTCCAGGTCGTTCACTGCCGCGAATTCCTGGGCAATGACGAGGTCATACGCCGCCTGCGCTTCGTGGGTGTCGGTGATGGTCTGGGTGCCGACCTCGAAATTGCGCTTGGCCGATGCCAGCTGCTCGGTCACGGCGGTCTTCTGGGCGCGGGTCGATTCCAGCTTGTCCTGGGCTGCCAGCACGTCGAAATAGGCCTGCGCCACGCGGGTGATCAGGTCTTGCTGGGCCTGGGCAAATTGCGCCTCGGCCACGGCCTGCTGCAGCTTGCTCTGCTGGTAGGTCTGCCATGCGGCCCAGCGGAACAGCGGCTGGGTCAGCGCCAGCGTGTATTCGGTGGTGCGCACGTTCGAGCCGCTGGAAACTACCATGGTCGGCGCGCCCGTGATCGGATTGGGGACGGTTTGCCCCACGTTCCATGGGGTGTTGTCGGCGTCGTTCTTGATGCTGCTGCCGGTGATGCCCACCGTCGGCAGCAGGCCTGCGCGCCCCTGTGCGATCCGTTCCCGCCCGGCAGCCGCCGACGCGCGTGCGCTGGCAAACGTGGCGTCGTTGGCCAGCGCCTGCTGGTACACCTGGACCAGGTCGGCCGCGCTCGCACTCAGCGACAAAAAGGCGCTGGCAACCAGCACGGCGATAAGGGGTTTCTGCATTGCATTCTCCACAGGAGTCATCAAAAGTTAGGATGCAGGTCAGTACTTCGGCATCGAAGGATCGACCTGTACGGCCCAGGCGTGTACTCCGCCCGTCAAATTCGTTACGTTCGTAAATCCGTTACGTTCCAGGAAGGCCGCCACCTGCATGCTGCGCGCCCCATGGTGGCAAATGCAGACGATCTCGCGATCGTCGTCGAGTTCGCCTACCCGGATCGGAACCAGGTGCATCGGGATCTGGGTCGAGCCTGCGATATGGCAGGTGGCGAACTCCCAGTTCTCGCGCACGTCCAGCAACAGCGGCTGCCCGGCTGCCTGGTCGGCCAGCCTTGCGGCCAGCTCGGGTGCGGTCAGGTGCTGCATCGCGTCCTCAGAACTGGAAGCGCGATGGCGTCTGCGCGCCCGTCAGCGTCTTGACATTGGTCTCGAACAGCTTGACCGTGTCGTACGCCGTTTCCGATACGCGGGTGATGATGTTGAAGCTCATCGCCGGCGCGTCGCCCAGGATCACCGCCAGGCGGCCACCCACTTTTACCTGCTGCAGCAGCGCTTCCGGCAGCACCGGCAGCCCGCCCGACACCACGATCACGTCGTAGGGCGCGCCCTTGGCCCAGCCTTGCGCGCCATCGCCCAGTTCGACGGTCACGTTGGTGACGCCGGCCCTGGCCAGGTTCTGCTCGGCCAGCGCCTTGGTTTCCGGCAGGATCTCGACGGTGGTCACGTGGCGCGCCTTGTGCGCCAGCAGTGCCGCCATATAGCCCGAGCCGGCGCCGATCTCGAGCACGTTCTCGTGCTTCTTGACCGCGATCTCCTGCGCGATGCGCGCTTCGACCTTCGGGTTGAACATCGCCTCGCCGCCCGGCAGCGGGATTTCGACGTCGGCAAACGCCAGGTTCTGGTACGCAGCCGGCACGAACCCTTCGCGCTTGACGACGTGCAGCAGGTCGAGCACGTCCTGGTCAAGCACGTTCCAGGGGCGGATCTGCTGTTCGATCATGTTGAAGCGGGCTTGTTCGATATTCATCTGAGTTCTCGGTGGAAAAATAAATAATCCGATATTTTATCGTTGAACGGCCTCAGGACGCACATCTTAGCGATGGGCTTCCCAAGACAGGGGAAATTGCGACAGTCTGCAGTTTAGAGGGGTTGAACGCCAAAAAACCGACCGATTGGCGTAACTGGCAACTTATTTGGCGCGCGGAAGCAGGCCGTGCAGGGCCATGTCGAGGAAGGCGTCGATGAAGGCCAGCGGCTGCAGCTCATGGGCGTCGCAGGGCGCCACTGCTGAATGTTTCCAGGTATTGAGCATCATCATCGGCGCAATCAGCACCTGGGTCAGCTGCGGGATATCGATGTTGCGGAACTCCCCGCGGCTGACGCCACGCTCGAGCATGCTCGAAATCATGCGGGTGCCGCGCCGGGTGACTTCTTCCTGGTAGAACTTGGCCAGCTCGGGGAAATTACCGGCCTCGGCCAGGATCAGCTTGCTGATGCCGGACGCCTTGCTCTGGCCGATGCGGGCCCACCAGCTCAGCATGACGTTACGCAGCAGGTCGGCGCTATGGCCTTCGAATTCGGCGACCGAGACCTCGGCCTCGCCCAGGAAGGGAACGATGCTCTCGCGCACGACCGCCTTGAAGAGCTCTTCCTTGTTGGTGTAGTACAGGTAGAGCGTGCCCTTGGAGACCCCGGCCCGGCGGGCCACGTCTTCCAGCCGCGTGGCGGCGAAACCGCGCTCGACGAACAGATCGATGGCAGCAGCCAGGAGCTCCTGGGGACGGGCATCCTTGCGGCGCTCCCAGCGCGGCTTGCTGTCGATTGAGCATTCCATGTTACTGCCTAGAAACCAAATGAAGAGCCATCGAATATAGACGGGGCTTGTCACTCAGTCAAGCAATCGTTGCGAGATCGAAACTGTCAATATAAACAGGTATTTACGTGCATCGGGCGTCCGGGCAGGTATACTCCTGCCTCCCATGACCGCCCTACTTTCCCCCGCTACCATGCAATGCCGCGACCACTGCGGCGCCTGCTGCACCGCGCCCTCGATCACCAGCCCGATCCCCGGCATGCCCAACGGGAAGCCGGCCGGCGTTCGCTGCGTTCAATTGGCTGATGACAACCGCTGCCGCATCTTCGGCAAGCCGGAGCGGCCGGCGTTCTGTGGCGGCTTGCAGCCTTCGGCGGAGATGTGTGGCAGCAGCCGCGAGCAGGCGATCCGGTGGCTGGACGAACTGGAACGGGCGACTGCGCCTTCGTGACAAACGGAGTGTGCTCAGGCCGTTGCCGGCTTGCCGCTCGCCTGCTGCACGCGCTGGAACAAGCCGCCCAGGGTCAGGCCTTCGTGCCAGATATCGTCGAGCATCAGGCCGTATTTGTCGCGCAGGGCCTTGGCGAGCAGCTCGATTTCGGCCGCGTCGGGCAGCCAGCGGGTCGGATTGACCGCGCGGTAGATGCCGAGCACTTCGTCATCCGGGCGGAAATGCGATTGCTCGCTTTCACGGAACGAAAAGGCGGACACGAACAGGGACAGGAAGTCGCGGATGTCCTTGCGCGAGGCGCCAGGGAATGTGCTGCGCCAGGCCCGGCCCTGGTAGGGGCGGTAGCGCAAGTGGTTGGGTTTGTGCCAACCGTGGAATGCGGCCCAGGCAAGGGCAGCAAGGATCAGGACAACGAGAAGACTCATGCAGGGATGAGGACAACAAAAATACTCATGCGCTTGAGTGTAGCACGCGTTTTCCGCGGCGGCGCACGAAACAATTTCGTTGCCCTGACGCCTGTTGTAACCCGGCGGCAAGGCGCGCGCGGTACAATCTTGCGCCGGACACAGCTGCAGAGCGGTCCATTCCGATATCACCGCATCCACCCACACTGACTGTTACGCATTCATGGATATTCTTCTCGCCATCAAGGCGATCATCATGGGCCTGGTCGAGGGCTTTACCGAGTTCCTGCCGATCTCGTCCACCGGCCACCTGATCCTGGCGGGCAGCCTGCTCAATTTCACCGGCGAAAAGGTCAAGGTCTTCGAGATCGCGATCCAGGCCGGCGCCATGCTGGCCGTGATCTGGGAGTACCGCCAGCGCATCGCCACCGTCCTGTCCGGCCTCGGCTCGGACCGGAAGCAGCAGAAATTCGTGGCCAACCTGATCATCGCCTTCATCCCGGCGGCCGTGCTCGGCTTCCTGTTCAACAAGATGATCAAGGCGGAACTGTTCGCGCCGGTGCCGGTCGCGACCGCCTTCATCGTCGGCGGCCTGATCATCTTGTGGGTGGAACGCCGCCAGGCCGCCAGCAACCGCCCGGCACGCGTCGAAAGCGTGGACGACATGGGCTTCGACGACGCGCTGAAAGTCGGGCTGGCGCAGGCCTTCGCACTGATCCCGGGCACCAGCCGTTCCGGCGCGACCATTATCGGCGGCATGCTGTTTGGCCTGTCGCGCAAGGCGGCCACCGAATTCTCCTTCTTCCTGGCGATCCCGACCCTGCTGGCGGCCACCGTGTATTCGGTGGTGAAAGAGCGCCACCTGCTGTCGATGGCCGACCTGCCGATGTTCGGCCTGGGTGGCCTGGCCGCGTTCGTCTCGGCCTTCCTGTGCGTGCGCTGGCTCCTGCGCTACATCAGCACGCACGACTTCACGATCTTCGCCTGGTACCGTATCGTATTCGGTATTCTCGTACTCGTGACCGCGCACTTCGACCTCGTCCAGTGGGCCGAATGAGCGGACAGACCAGGCAAGTGAACTAAAGCATGACTTCCGAGCTTCAAGCGCGCGCGCTGCACGTCCTCGAGACGGTCTTCGGCTATCCCGCCTTCCGCGGGCAGCAGGGAGAGATCGTCGAGCACGTGGCCAATGGCGGCGACGCCCTCGTCCTGATGCCTACCGGCGGCGGCAAGTCGCTGTGCTACCAGATCCCGGCGCTGCTGCGCGACGGGGTGGGCGTGGTCGTCTCGCCGCTGATCGCGCTGATGCAGGACCAGGTCGATGCGCTGGAAGAAGTCGGCGTGCGCGCCGCGTTTTTGAACTCGACGCAAACCTTCGAAGAAACCCTGCGCATCGAACGCCTGGTGCGCAGTGGCGAGATCGACCTGGTCTATGTGGCGCCCGAGCGCCTGCTGACCCAGCGCTGCCTCGAGCTGTTCGACGCCTCGACCATCTCGCTGTTCGCCATCGACGAGGCGCACTGCGTCTCGCAATGGGGCCACGACTTCCGGCCGGAATACATCCGCCTGTCGGTGCTGCACGAGCGCTATCCGAACATCCCGCGCATCGCCCTCACGGCCACGGCCGACCAGCAGACCCGCGACGAGATTGCGCACCGCCTGCAGCTGATTGATGCGCGCAAGTTCGTCTCTTCTTTTGATCGCCCGAACATCCGCTATTCGATCGTCGAGAAGACCACCGGCCGCAAGCAGCTGCTCGACTTCATCACCAGCGAGCACCCGCAGGATTCCGGCATCGTCTACTGCCTGTCGCGCAAAAAAGTCGAGGAAACCGCCGAGTTCCTGAACCAGAACGGCATTCGCGCCCTGCCCTACCACGCCGGCATGGAATACAGCGTGCGCGCCGCGAACCAGTCGCGTTTTCTCCGTGAAGACAACATCACGATGGTGGCCACCATCGCCTTCGGCATGGGCATCGACAAGCCGGACGTGCGCTACGTCTGCCACCTCGACCTGCCGAAAAGCCTCGAAGGCTATTACCAGGAGACCGGCCGCGCCGGCCGCGACGGCGCTCCCGCCAGCGCCTGGATGGCCTATGGCCTGCAGGACGTGGTGCTGCAGCGCCGGATGATCGACGAATCCGACGCCGACGAGACCTTCAAGCGCGTGCTGTCGATGAAGTTAGATGCCATGCTCGGCCTGTGCGAAACGCTCAGTTGCCGGCGCATGCGCCTGCTCGACTATTTCGGCGAGCGCTCCGGCCCCTGCGGCAATTGCGACACCTGCCTGATCCCGCCGGTGCAGGTCGACGGCACGGTGCCGATGCAAAAGCTGCTCTCCACCGTCTACCGGGTCGACCAGCGCTTCGCCGCCGGCCACGTGATCGACGTGCTGCGCGGCGCCCAGACCGAACGCATCAGCCAGTGGCACCACGACAAGCTCACCGTGTTCGGCGTCGGCGCCGACCGCTCCGAACAGGAGTGGCGCGCCATCGCGCGCCAGGCCATCGCGCTGGGCTTCGTCACGGTCGACCACGACGCCTTCAGCTCGCTCAAGCTGACCGACGCCGCCCGTCCCGTGCTCAAGGGCGAGCAGAAGGTGCAGCTGCGCCAGTACCAGAAACCGGTCAAGGCCAAGCGCCCGTCCTCGCGCGCCGCCGGCAGCTACGACGAAATCGAACTGTCGCGCTCCGAGCAGGCCATCTTCGAGCGCCTGCGTTCCTGGCGCATGGGCACCGCGCGCGAGCATGGCGTGCCGGCCTATGTCGTGTTCCAGGATGCGACCCTGCGCGAGATCGCCAAGGGCAAGCCGACCTCGCTCGATGCGCTGCGCGGCGTCTCGGGCGTGGGGGAAAAGAAGCTGGTGTCGTATGGCGATGAAATCGTCGCCATTATCAATGAGATGATGTAGTGTCCTAGGTTGGGAGCGACGCTCCAACGTTCAACCTACCGACACCCACATGGCCATCCCGACTCCCACCAGCACCACCGCCTCACCCGCCCAGGACGGCGCTCACGCACAGATCCCGGACAACGCCGCCAGCCTGCAGACCTTCGTCTTCGCGCTGTTCTTCGTCTTCGGCGGCATCACCAGCCTGAACGACGTCATCATCCCGAAGCTGAAGGACCTGTTCACCCTCAGCTATGCGCAGGCGATGCTGGTGCAGTCGGCCTTCTTCGCGGCCTATTTCGTGGTGTCGATCCCGGCGGCGGCCATTGTCCAGCGTATCGGCTACATGCGCACCGCCGTCACCGGCCTGGTCACGATGGCGGTCGGCTGCCTGCTGTTCATCCCGGCGTCGTCCTCGGGCATGTTCGCCACCTTCCTGCTGGCGCTGTTCGTGCTGGCGGCCGGCATCACCATCGTGCAGGTGGTGGCCAATCCCCTGATCTCGATGCTGGGCAAACCGCAAACGGCCCACAGCCGCCTCACTTTTGCGCAGGCCTTCAATTCGCTGGGCACCACGGTGTTCCCGTATGTCGGCGCGATCCTGATCCTGGGTTCCCTGGCGACGGTCGATCCCACGACGCTCAGCGGCGCCGCGCTCGACGCCTTCCGCGAGGAAGAAACCCGAGTGGTGGTGCACACCTATATTGGCCTGGCGATCGCGCTGGCGGTGCTGGCCGGCGCTGTCTGGCTGAACCGCGGCAAGCTGACCGAAACCCCGGCGCCCTCGGAAAACATCCTGGGTGCCTTCGGCCTGCTCAGGCAGCCGCGCTTCGCGCGCGGCGCGCTGTGCATTTTTCTCTACGTGGGCGCGGAAGTGGCGATCGGCTCGATCATCGTCAACTACCTGATGGAAGCCGACGTGCTGGGCCTGGGCGCCGAGGCGGCCGGCAAGCACGTGCCACTGTACTGGGGCGGCGCCATGGTCGGCCGCTTCATCGGCGCCGCGCTGCTGCGCATGTTCTCGCCGGGGAAAGTGCTGGCCTGCGCGGCCGGCATGACGATCCTGCTGTTGATCGTGTCGGCGAATACAACCGGCGCGCTATCCGGCTGGTCGCTGCTGGCCATCGGCCTGTTCAACTCGATCATGTTCCCGACCATCTTCTCGCTGGCCTGCGAAGGCCTGGGCAAGCGCGCGGCGGAAGGTTCGGGCGTGATCTGCGTGGCGATCGTCGGCGGCGCCATCGTGCCGCTGATCACGGGCTTCGCGGCCGATGCGGCGGGCCTGAAGATGTCGCTGGTGGTGCCGGCGCTGTGCTACGCGGTGATCTTGTATTTCGGGCTGTATGCGCGCAAGCCGCATATCGCCTGACCGTAGGGTGGGCGGCTACACCCGATATGGTGCGCCGTCCGCGCCGCAAATGCCGCCCGCGCGTTCAAATCACGGTGATGCTGACGGCGCGGCTGTTCTATTGCTTGTTGAACGCGCGGGCGGGAGACCCGCCCACCCTACGAACGGCCACCCGCAGGTTCCGCTTACTTCTTCGTAAACACCAGATCCCACACACCGTGCCCCAGCTTGAGCCCACGGTTCTCGAACTTGGTCAGCGGGCGGTAGGCCGGCTGCGGCGCATAGCCTTCGGCCGTATTCTGCAGCGCCGGCTCGGCTTTCAATACTTCCAGCATCTGCACCGCGTAGTCTTCCCAGTCGGTCGCGCAATGCAGGTAGCCGCCCGGCGCCAGCTTGTCGCATAACACCTTCACGAACGGCGGCTGGATCAGGCGGCGTTTGTTATGGCGCGCCTTGTGCCACGGGTCCGGGAAGAACACGTGCACGCCGTGCAGCGAGCCGTCGGGGATCATGTTGGCCAGCACCTCGACCACGTCGTGCTGGACCAGGCGCAGGTTCTCGATGCCCTGCTCGCCGATCTGCTTGAGCAGGCTGCCCACGCCGGGCGTGTGCACCTCGACGCCGATGAAATCCTTTTCCGGCATCAGGCGCGCGATGTGGGCCGTGGTGTCGCCCATGCCGAAGCCGATCTCCAGCACCACCGGCGCACGGCGTCCGAAGGCCGCTTCCATGTCGAGCGCTTCCTTCCTGTACTCGATCAGGAATTTCGGGCCGAGTTCTTCCAGCGCCCGCGCCTGCGCGGTCGACAGTCGTCCGGCGCGCGTGACGAAGCTGCGGATGCGGTGTTCGGTCGGGTCGTAAAGCATGGGCCGCGCCGGGCCGTTGGTGGGCGTATCAGAGGACATGGGGAGCAATGTGAGGGAAAAACGGCTGTCATTATAACGTAGGCGCCTGCCCAGGCCTGCGCCCCGCGGCGTGCGGATGCTCCGGCGCGCTATCCTGCATAATCGTGGTTTATCCCTAGCCGCACCGCCGGAGCCCCTGCCATGCATTCGACGAAACACCCGATCGCCCTCGATGACAATGTCGCGACCCTGCACCTGACTTCTCATCATTACGGCAAGGCCGGCGCGGGCAAGAAGGTGTACATCCAGGCCGCGATCCATGCCGACGAGGTGCCGGCCATGCTGGTCGCGCACTTGCTGCGCCAGCACCTGGAGCGGCTCGATGCCGAAGGCCGCATCAAGGGCGAAGTCATCCTGGTCCCGGCGGCCAATCCGCTCGGGCTGTCGCAGGTGCTGCACGGTGCGCCGTTCGGCCGCTACGACCTCTCGACCGGCCTGAATTTCAATCGCGCCTACCACCACGCCGCGGATGGGCTCAAGACCGCGCTCGAGGGCAAGCTGGGGCAGGACGCCGCCGCCAACGTGGCGCTGATCCGCGCGGAAGCCAGGCGCGGCGTCGACGCCTGGGAGCCGACCGACAACGCCGGCACGCTCAAGAAGACCCTGCTGTCGATGGCGATCGACGCCGACATCGTGCTCGACCTGCACTGCGATAACGAAGCGGTGCTGCACATGTACACCGGCACGCCGCTGGTGGACACCGTGCTGCCGCTGGCCGCGCTGATGGAAGCGCGCGTGCTGCTGGTGGCCAAGGCCTCGGGCGGCGAAGCCTTCGATGAAGCCTGCAGCCGCCTGTGGTGGGACCTGGCCGACCATTTCCCCGAGGCGGCCATCCCGCCTGCCTGCGTGGCCGTCACGGTCGAGCTGCGCGGCGAGAACGACGTCAGCTACGAGTATGCCGGCCAGGATGCCGCCGCCATCCTGCAATACCTGGCGCTACAGGGCGTGATCGACATGCCCCTGCGCCCCCTGCCCGGCGCCCTGTGCGGCCCCACGCCGCTCGATGCGGTCGAGCCGCTGCACGCGCCGCATGCCGGCGTGCTGGTGTTCCACAAGAAGCTCGGCGACCGGGTCGAGGCGGGCGAGCCGATCGCCGACGTCGTCAACCCGGTCAGCGGCAAGGTGACGACGGTGTCGAGCAGCCATGCCGGCTTGCTGTTCGCCAGCACCGCCCACCGCCACCTGCTGCGGGGGATGCACATCTGTAAAGTGGCGGGGGAAGAATCCTTCCGCTCGGGCAGCCTGCTATCAAATTAGCAAGTTATTGCGCGAAAACCAGAAGCGGGCTTGCCAGTTACAGGCCAATGGACTCAGGCGCTCAACAACAGAATGTGAAAAGTAAGGCCGTCCGGCCGATGTTAGTTTGCGCCAGCGCAAAGTGAAGTTAGCTGAGCCCGCAAAGATGTCTGTGTGGGCTTGGAGACAGGCATTTTCTATTGTCCACTCACTTCGACAAACAGCACATTGATGCTCTACCGGAGCCGGCGGTCGGGAAATATACCGGCACCAATATATCAGTCACGTCTGGAAAAAAATCGAGACGAGATATATCTCACTGCATCAGTGATGATAACTGATCTATTCAGAAGCAGTCCCGAAATCGCATCATCTATGATCTTTATCAAGGGTGTTTATCAAGGGAAGGTTATTCTTGACAAATATCAAGTCAGTGACTTGTGTTTTCCATGGCAAGCTCTACAGATTTCTGGAATACCTTGCGGCTTGCAATTTTCAGGTTTTCAAACGGCCAGGAGAGCATCATGCTGCAACATTACATTGGCAGAAGATATTTCCTTCGGAATTCAGCACTCGCACTCACGATTCCGGGGTTTCCAACGTCCCTTCTTGCGCAAACTGCTCTCTATAGACGTATGGAGTGGCAGGATTTCAAGACAACATCCCAATATGATTCGCTCTTAAACGCTATCCGCTTGATGAAAGCGAACACAAATGCTGCTGACCCGAACAGCTGGGCATACTGGACCAATGTTCATATCAGGTACTGTCCGCATGGGGTAGCATATTTCCTCGCCTGGCACCGTGGATATCTGTACTATTTCGAACGGCAGCTTCGGATTGTGTCCCAAAATCCCAGTCTCGTTCTTCCTTATTGGAATTACTATTCGAGCGCTACAATACCTGCCGAGTTCACCAACTCAAGCAGCACGAATCCCTTGTACGTTGAGCGCCTGAACACAAACGTGCGCCAGGCACTGACGCTCGCTCCATTTGCATCATCTGTGACAAATTTCCAACGTGGAACTGGCAATGCCTTTGAGCCAAGCCTTGAAAATGCTCCCCATAACCCGGTGCACGATATCATCGGGAATGTTATGTCTACGATGAATTCTCCTGTAGATCCTATCTTCTGGCTCCACCACGCAAACATTGACCGCCTATGGGTTGCCTGGGTAGCTGCAGGTGGTAAAAGAAGAATGCCTGCACAGACAAACGGGTACTGGTCTGGCAACCACACCTATGCCAATACGCTCACCCTGCCACGGAGGTCAACCTATGAGACGCGAATTGCCCTGCAGTATTCCTATCAAAATGAGGTAATGCCTAACAGTCTGCCCATTGCAGCCGCTGGTGGCGCGAGATTCGCCAAAGTACAGGCATCCCCCGGCAATCTGATGCGGTCGATTCCTGCTACCGGATCGTTCAGGATCAGCGGCCCACGGCCGATTGGTCCCGAGAATTTCTCGCTCGGCGGAGCAATGAATGTTGGTTTGGAGAAGAGGTCGATCAGCGCGCAACTTCCGGTCGACGGAGAGCATTGGTCTGCTTTGCAGGAAATTGCAAGGGGTAATGCGGCATCACTACGCGGCAATACCGTAAAGTTTCGGGGTGCGCATCTCGTACTCGATCAGGTCGAGCTTGCTGAAAACGGAAAAAACGGTGGCTACTTCTACCAGATCTATCTGAATGTACCCTCCGGTGAACCAGGCGAAAATAAACCGGTTTCACTACTATTAGGGACACTCGGCGCCTTCCAGATTCGCGGCGCTGCACACCACGGGCATGGTCCGGTCAAACTACGCTACTCTTTGCGCGACGTGCTGCCAACAACGCCGTCGCTGAAGGTGGGCATAGTTTCTATCTCGTTTGTACGGGTGGACGGTGACAATAGCCCTGTTGGCAAGACGATCGACGTGGGCGAAGTGCGCCTTGAATTGACCGCGGAAGAGTAGTCTAAGCGCCGAAAACCCCTCAGTACTCGACCGGAAATAAATGTAAATTTTGGCAAACAGAACCGGACGCGGTGTAAGGCGGCGAGTGCGCCGCAGTACGAGCACTGCAAGCAGAAGCCAACTCCGCAACGCGCCGGTTATGGCAGCCAAAACCGCATTTATTTAAGGGCGAGTACTTATCCTCAATGATCCCTGGCCAAGCAGTCAAGAATCTTGATACAACCCGATGCTGGCCGCTCACCGGCTTCCTTTTGGAGAAGCTTGTCCGCGAATACTTTTTATAATACCAATAGCTTTTCTGATATTTCGCCCAATACGATCTTGGCGGGTCGAGCGCGATATTGCAATGGCCTTGAAACGGGCGGCCTGTTGGGTTGCCCAGCATGGAACAGATATTTGCAAGTTCAGAAACTGATCTAATTTTGATCGATACACAGTAATACTGTTGAAGCTTAGGTTCTGAGCATGAAACCTCGCTTTGTGTGCACTGGCACCTCCCATCAGCCAACATTCCTCTCCGCCGAGCTCAATGCAATACAAAATAGCCGCCATCCAAATTTGATTACCCAGCATATACTGATCATATGCTGGATCATGGGCCGCAATCTGATGGAAGTGGCACTTTCCGACAGTCATCCACATTGCTCCCCCGCAGACCTTGTCGTCTATAGTTGCTAGCGCAATATGTCCATATTTTTTTAGCATCTTGAGCAATACCGTTTTCTCTACTTTCGCTGCATAGTCAGACTGCCCTTTCATCTGCATCCGTTTCGTTGCGTGCATGAGGATTGCATCAACGGCCCCCTCCTTGATGTCATTTTTTGAAACGAGCTCTATGCTATAAGTCGGATGAGCCGCCTTGATACTTTCATTTCCGTTCTTCAGTTGCTTCCTGAATTGCGGCCGTATCTTTTCAAGATATTTACTTTTCTCGTTCGGCAGAGAAATGATGTTTTCTTCAATTTCCGCAACCTGCTGAAATGCAAAAGGAAAGCTTGCCAGGCGCATGTTTAGTGCATAAAAGCAAATTACCCGCGCCGTTTTATAATGAGAAAATATAGCCTTGCAAAACGAAGAAAGCTGCTCCTCAGAGAAGGTGGATTGTTGGTTTGCAACTTTTATGAGATGGTTTTTCTTTCGAAACATAATCAATGTTTCGACTGAAGACCCACATCGCCTGACATAGGTGCTGATCCCTTCAAGGGATTCGTAAGCCTCTGTACGTTCCAATGTGCAATAAATATTCGAGTATAGCTGCTCCAGTGTCGCCGCAGCAAAATCCGGTATATGCTGTTCGTAGAACAGATACTCGAAAACTTTTGCATCGGCACTTGCGGATTCTTGGGAGTCTGCGATTTCCACATTTGGCTGTGTAGCTCGGATAAAGGTCTCACGGTTCATCGCAGCCCCCTTGATACCATACTCGGTTCACTCGATATTAAGTACTAATCACCTCCGCTCTTTGCGTGAGATCAATTAGAAGATAGTTCTATCGCAAATCGTCGATGACGAATGTATGCTTATCGACTATTACAACAGGATAGGGTGCATATATCCTAAGTCCGTGTCTCTGTCTTCAGGGCTTTCACCGCTTACCGACAGCAACAGTCTGGCGAACCGTCTTCGCAAGACCCGGTTGAAAGCTGCTGCAAGGATGGCGCCCGCGGGCGACAATCATGTATACGACGCTGTCTGCGCTTGAAGAATAGCGACTTGTTCGTGCTGGTTCCCGGGAGTATCGACATGAAGCAACGCGCATGCATCACCGCGGCCATGCTGGCTCTGGTTCCCTCGTTATCAGCAGCATTCCTGCCTGACACAGATCGCGTGGAATGGTTGCCAAGCATTGAGATCGCCAGCGGTGGCGGCGCCAAAGGCCCATGGCGGCAGAACGACTCGGCCTACGACTATGTCGATGACGGCACTGCGGCCTTCATTCCCGATGGCGCCATCGCGGTGGCCTGGGTGGACCAAGGCCGCAAGGACGTGCTGCTACAAGTGCTCGGCCTTAATGGCCGCCCGCGCGGCGCTGCCGTCAACGTCTCGCGCAACCCGGCTACTTTCTCCTGGCTGCCCCGCATCGTCAGCGCGGGGCCGGACACGCTGTACGTGCTCTGGCAGGAGATCATATTCTCGGGTGGCCCCCACGGCGGCGATATCCTGTTTGCGTATTCGACCGATGGCGGCCGCAGCTTCTCGGAACCGCGCAACCTGTCGTCCTCACGCGGTGGCGACGGCAAGGGGCGCCTGGACCGCGATACCTGGTCGAACGGCAGCCTGGATCTGGCGGCAGGCGCGGATGGCAGCGTGTATGCCGCGTGGACGGAGTATGACGGGATGTTGTGGCTGGCGCGTTCGCGCGATGGCGGCCGCAGCTTTTCGAAGCCCCAGCACATTGCAGGCGACACGAAACTGCCGGCGCGCGGTCCCTCGCTGGCCATCGGCGCTGCGTCCCGGATCTACCTCGCCTGGACCGTCGGCGAAGACCCGGACGCCGATATCCGCGTGAGCCATTCGAGCGACGGCGGCATCACCTTCGCGATGCCGCTCCTGGTCGGCGCGGACCGGGCACGCGCAGACATGCCGCGCCTTGCAGTGGACCATAAGGGCGCCCTGCACCTGGCGTATCTGGAACAGGTTGGGAACAGCCATGCCCGCGTTCGCTACGTCCGCACCGACCTCGCTGGCCTGCGCCTCGGCACGCCAGCTACCCTGTCACATGATGAAGGAGCGACGGCGGTGCATCTCGCCGCCGGCCAGGATGGGCACGCACAGGTTGTTTGGGAGCCGACGTCGCGCAAGGGCTTGTGGCAGTCGGCGACGGCGGGCTCTGGCTTCAGCCTGTATGGGCTCATCCCGCACACCGTACCTGGCGGAGGTGGCCGCAATGGCAGCCAGCAGGGCATGCTGGGGCAGAAGCTCGCCCTGCATCGGGACGGAACAATAGCGGTCGTGAACAGCAGCTTGGCGCCAGGACGCGGTAGCCGTGTATGGGTCGTGCGGGGACGTTTGCGGTGATTTGATCTGCTCGACGCTCGCCGTTGACAGCGGCCAACTTGCTCAAAATTCTACGACCCAACAATGGCCCATCATATCGAGGAGGGCCATGGGCTACTTTATCTATAGCGGGGACGTGGAAGAGCTGGAAGGGCACGCACCTTTCGGTGACGCCGAATGCGTAGCGCTGCCCAAAGAGACAACGTCGGAGGGCTGGACGGGATTCTGGCGAGCCGGCCCGCGCGTGCTCGACCTTCACTACCTGAACCCGGGTGCCGTCATCGCGAACTTCGTCATCGACAGTCAGGGCAGGGGCCGATTCCCCAACAGGCATCGCTACCACGCGGCGTTGTTCATCGGGTTCCGGCGAGCCGTATCCGGCAAGGTAACGAGCATCGAGGTAATGGACCAGTGGGTCGGGGCGCCTGTGCGGCGGCGCGACAAGCGTGCCTACAGCGCCGATGAGGCAAAACGGTACGGCATTGCACCGGCCGACAACGCCAACGAATTCTACGTCGTGGTGAAAGCATGAAGCTCCCGATTTTATTTTTGATGGCCATGGCGCCGCACGCGCACGGACAACCAATTGAGTGCCCGAAGTTTTACCCGTCGGAAGACACTATCCTTGCCGAGGTGCCCTACCGCCATCAGGGAAAAGGGGTGGTGGCAAAGGCGCGGCTGCGGGGTGCGTCGGCCTATCTCGGCGAATTCAACGGCCGGACAGAACTGCAGGGCGAACGCAAGGATGTGAAGGGGGGATTCGATGTGCAGCACGGGTTCTCGCCGGGCGAGCCGAAGTGGCTGGTCTGCACTTACGGGACTGGCGACATCTCGTGGTGGGAGCAGCTCGACAGCAAGTTCACCAGCTGCAAGCTCTCGGTGAGGAAGTCCGGAAACGATCCGCTCGATATCCGGATGGCTTGTCGGTGAGCTAGCACCCGTGCTATTGCGCTGCCAGTATCAGCGCGCCCTTCGGCCTTGAGGTGAGCCAGTGATAGCGATTGCTGCTGTGGACGGTCCAAGGAAGCGCCGCAAGAGAAGACATGGGTAATGCCAAGGCGGAATGATGGGAAGAAAAAACACGCGTAATTTGAACATGCCGCCACACATGCATCCACGGGTGCAGCGAAGCGGCAAGGTCTATTACTACATGTACCAGAAGGGGCTGGACGGAAAGCGGAAGGAGATCGCTCTCGGCGACGACTACATCCTGGCCCTGAAGAAGTATGCGGAGCTGAACGTGATCGTGGCGCCCACTGCCGGCGCGACGTTTGCGGATCTGGAGAAGCGTTACCTGGTCGACGTCGTTCCCAAGCTGGCCACCAGCTCGGCGCGCATGTACAAGTCCGACATCAAGCACTTGCTGGAGTCGTTTTCAGAAGCACCACTGAGCCAGATCAGGCCAATGCACATCAAGAGCTTCCTAGAAGACCACGCGGACAAGCCGACAACGGCGAACCGCTGCAAGCGCGTGTTCTCGACGATGTGGAACCACGCCCGCGGCTGGGGCTACACCGACCTGCCAAATCCCTGCGAGGGCATCCAGGGCTACTCGCTGAAGAAGCGGACCGTGTACATCAGTGACGTCGTCTACAAGGCCGTATGGGCCAGTGCAAGCGCGCCGCTGCAGGACGCAATGGACCTGGCATATCTAACTGGCCAGCGGCCAGCGGACGCGCTGAAGATGACCGTGCACGACATCGTCGACGGGCACCTGATCGTCACCCAGGAGAAGACCAAGCAGCCGCTGCGCATCAAGCTGGTCGGCGAGCTGGCCACGCTGCTCGAGCGCATTGAGACGCGGAAGGCTGGCCACAAGGTTGTGACTGCAGCCCTTCTGGTCAACGAACATGGGAAGCGCCTCACGGCGCCGACGCTGCGATCCCAGTTCGACAAGGCCCGAGCGACCGCTGCAGCAAAGACTCCAGCGCTGGCCAACGCGATCAAGGAATTCCGCTTCTATGACCTGCGCGCCAAGGCTGCTGACGATACTGCGGATGGACGGGGGCAGGAAGCTGCACGCGACTTGTTAGGTCACGACAGCGTTAAGACGACGCAGCGTCACTATCTGCGTCGAGGGAAAATTGTCACGCCGACCAAGTGATTGGCACATAAAGGTGGTGCCTTTCAGGTAGGCGTGAGTAAGCTCAACGCGCTCCGAGTCTTCGAGATCAACGTCTTAGCAGTCGCACTTTCCGTATCGCGAAGGTCCTGCGAAATTAATCCCTGCTGAAAAATTTTCTCAATCTCGACCAGCACGCGCTCAGCTTCTCGTATGGAGTTCATGCAGATATCTATCATGTGAATAGTACCCTCGCGCTGTTCGACTGCCTTTGGATCGTTCAGGTCAAGAAGTTCCAATGCAAATCGACCAGTATCAGTGCGAGCTTCCACTGTCCCAGCGCGGAACCTGAGATGACTCCACATCACATGGTCGCAGGGGTTTGGCACGAAACGATTAGAGCGACTGTCGGGTTCCCAGTAGTCGCCCTTCCTAGCATTGCATTGATTACAGCAATAGTAGAGGTTAGAGTATTCGGCACTCAGCGTTGGGAAGAGAGACTTTGGCCGGTAGTGATCAGCCCCAAAATAGCTTTCCCTAGTCGTATCCGGCATTCTGCAGTAGACACACTGTCGGCCGAATTCGATTTGTAGAAACGGTTTATACCGTTTGTAAGTTGCGTAGGCTGGTGGTACTTGCGATCGCGCTAACTTTGTCTTCGGATACGAAAACGGGTTCATGCGATCCCAAGACGTTGCCTCATTTGTGCGAGGCTATCCGTAACTTGCTCAACCTGATCGACTACCTGCGTCAGTATATCAACGTCCCGCTTCGTTACACGCGGCTGCAGACGACGAATCCGTTCAGTCACCAGGGCCAGCCTGGCGGAGTCTTCACGCGTAGGTTCACCCTCGTATTTTTTGGCTAGCAACGCCAATCTTGTATCACGCGCCGCGATGAGTTGGGACGCCCCAGCCGTCGGCTGCAGCTTCACCCCGGAGGCCACTGCCGATTTTTTCGAGCCAGTTTGCGTCGAAATGTCATGGCGAGCAATCTCGCGCGGCTTCACAATGACCGTATCAGTGGAGCTAACTGAAGCTTGCCTACGGCGCTCCGGCAAAGGCACCATGCCAGGATTGCGGTGCGCGTCCGGAGGGCGCCCTTTGTCTGAATAGGATTGAAAGTACGTAGGCTCAGTGACCGGAGTTACATCAAGATGAAAGTCCATGCCTACCTCTTATTCGAATTTTGGGGTGCTTCCAGGTACTCTCGAGCCTTGGTGCCAAGTGTCCAACTGAACAGCTCAAACTCTTGCTTGTGAAGAGTGTCGATTACCGAGGATGCCTCACTGACTTCGACATCTTGCGCTGAGAAGTCCATGTCAATTACGTATTCTTTGCGCCTACTTGAAGCATCGCCTGCCAGCCCATGATTGAGCAGATATCCGCCGAGCGCGGCTGGGCCAGCGATACGTCCTGAAAATTCTACCGCACCGCCAAATATTTCGCTTGAGTGAAGCCCTACTAACTCAGGGTTCAACCACTCGCTCACTCTGTCTGAACCTACCGGAATGACGTTGATGTAACGCAGTCCGATGCGCGTGAAATATTCGCTGTCGATCACTTCGGACGCAGCTCTCACCACCAACGCAAGTCGCTTTTGGAAGTTTTCGAAGGAGTCGTACTTTGTCGTCTCAAGAGTGATTGACGCGGCACGCAACGTCACGCTCCAGCCCGGCTTGAGTGAAGAGAATACGTGAAGGTGCGCCTTGTCCACACCGTTGACGCTAACACTAAGGTCGTCGTTGGCTTGGTAGACAGGGTAGTCTTTCCTCAACGCTTTCGCGAACGAAGGCGGAGGACGCATCCCTTCCAGTTCGAAGAGCGTCGGGAAGCGAAGTTCGCAGACAGCTTGGCGCAAGAAATTTTTAGCAAACCGCGCAGGTTCAGCGTGCGGTAGGGTCAAGTGTGTCGTTGAAGTCATCGTAGAAGTCGGTCCTGTTGAACAGAGCTTGAGCTGAGCGATGTTTCCATTTGTAAACGTCACAGCAAGCGCATTATGCCATGTCTTTTTTGCTCTCACACAAAATGTTGAAAAAACGCAAGTAAGCGTTGCAGCTCTACACTCGATGGGTTCAGTCTCTGCGGATGAGGCCGACACGCATGGGCGGGTGCGCCGTCTCACCGGCTACTGAGCGCGAATTTGTGGAGCGGTTGAGATTTTGTGGAGCGAGGAAAACGGAAGTTTGAACACTTTTCACTGGAGCGGGTGAAGGGAATCGAACCCTCGTCGTAAGCTTGGGAAGCTTCTGCTCTACCATTGAGCTACACCCGCGTGCCCTCGCATCCTACACTTGTTGGGTTTCTTTGACAAATTCCTAATGTGACCAACTGAAAACAAAACGCCCGATGCAGCGCACCGGGCGTTTTGTTTTCCTCGAACCGGCGAAGATTACTTCGACAGCTTGCGGCGGCGTGCCGCCAGCAGGCCGGCCAGGCCGAGGCCCAGCAGGGCCAGCGGGCCTGGTTCGGGCACTTGCACGTTGATGGCGCTGCGCGCCACTTCGATGCCGTCGCGCAGGGCGATCAGGGCGAAGCTGTACTGGCCGACCGCCATCGGATCGAACGCGCCGGCTGGCGGTGGGGTGATGATGCCTGGCAGGTTCGCCGACAGGAAGCTGAACGCCAGGTTCTGCGAGTTCTCGTGGGTGGTGCCGCCGACGAACGGGGTCAGGTTCCACATGCCCATGCGCGACGAATCGGTGCCGATGCCGGCATCGAAGTCGTACAGCAAGGCATAAGTCAGGCCATTGTTGGCCAGGTTTTGCGCGCTGTCGTGGATGTAGTAATTGAAGTTCCAGGTCGCGCGCGGCGGCATGCCCGGGGTGCTGCCGGTGTTGGCGAAATAGGTGCCGGCGCCGTCATGGCGCAGGTTCGGGCCGATCAGGCGCTGGGTTGCCGCCATGCCCAGGGTCAGCGAACCGTAGGTCGTGATCGCCGACGGGTCGGTCGGGATACCTTTGCCGCCATAAGTGGCGCCGGCAAGGTTCGAGAACGTCGTGTAGGTCGGGGTGACCGGCGCGGCGATGGCAGCAAACGAGGCGGAGGTCAGGACAAGTGCGGCAAGCAGGCGTGATACGGTCAACATGGGATCCCTAGGTTAAACAACTGTTATTAAAAGTGTCCCCAGGGATAAGCAATTTTCGCGCCAGAAATTGTTTGCATTGAAAAATTCAATAAAATCAATCAGTTATAATTTCTTCACTCTTTATTGCCAAATCTACTGTAAAAATTCCCGACGGAAATTTCACTTATTCTGGCTGCTCGACCTTGTACCCCTTCGCCGCCAGCATCGCCAGCATGCCCTTCGGATTGAGCACGTCCTTCATCGCCAGCACGGCGAAGGTCGAGGCATTCCTGGCCAGCGCCGCCTCGGCATTGGCCACCCACATGGCGCGCAGGCGCGGCTCCGCGCCCTGGAAGGTCGGGTTGTCGCGCACGGCGGCGCTGTTCATGATGACGTTGGTGCAGCTCTCCTGCTGGTCGACGAAATCGAGCTTGCGGATGACGTCGATGTCGCCCTTGGCCCAGGCATTGGCGCGCAGGCGCATGCCCTCGATATCGGTCTCCAGGCGGCTCAATGTGGCGGCGAAGCAGGCCGCATCGTCGAGCGGCGACTTCTTGAAGTCCTTGATGACGCTGCGCGCGTTCTCGATCGGCAGCGAGAGCACGGTTTTCGTGACGGTGAGCTTCCTGGCGTCGACGATCTTCTCGACCTGCTTGCGGACATCGGTGCTGGTGGTGAGGCCGGCCTGCTTCATGGCGGCGCTGAATAATTGATTTGCCACGAAGACCGGACGCTCGCGCTCCTTGTTCTTGGGCAGGTATTTTTCCTTGAGCGGCAGCCAGCGCGCGTAGATGTCGGCCGGGAGCACGTCGCGCAGGGTGGCGCCGTCGGGATTGTCGTTGATGCCGATGAGCAGGGGCAGCGCCATCAGGCCCTGGACATAGCCGATGTCGACCTTGCCCAGCGGCGGGGCCAGGTATTCCTGCGAGCGCCCGATGACGGCTTCGACCTCGTGCGAGCGCCAGTTCATCTTGACCGGCAGCGGCGAATAGGTCCCGAAGATCCACAGCACGTGGTCGTCCTTCGACACCTTCCACATGCCGGGGCCGGGCTTCTGGCCGACCACCAGGATCTGCTCCGGCGCGGCTTGCGCCTCGGCGGCTTCCGCGGTGACTGCAGGCGCGGCTGCCGGATCGGCCGACTGGGCCAGGGCCGGCGCTGCGACGAAGGCCAGGCACAGCGCCGGCAAGAGTGCGAATTTCAGCATCAGGACATCCTTGTTGTTGGTTGTCCGTCAAGCTTAGCTCTGCAATATGAGCCGATCCTTAAACCCGGCAGCGCGCCTTCATTTCATGCCGCCTGCATGCCCAGGCGTGCAGGTGCCGGACGCGCGGCGGCCTGCGGACGCGTGCTGCTTTCGAGCTTGAACTCGCCCACCAGCGCGACCAGGGTGGCGGCCTGCTGCTGCAGGCTCTCCGCCGCCGCTGCCGCTTCTTCCACCAGCGCCGCGTTCTGCTGGGTCACGCCGTCCATCTGCACGATGGCCTGGTTGACCTGGCCGATGCCGGTGCTCTGCTCCGCGCTCGCGGCGCTGATCTCGGCGACGATGTCGCTGACGCGGCGCACGCTGGCCACCACGTCGCCCATGGTCTTGCCGGCTTCGGCCACCAGGTCGGTGCCGACGCTGACTTTTTGCACCGAGTCGCCGATCAGGGTCTTGATCTCCTTGGCGGCGGCGGCGCTGCGCTGCGCCAGGTTGCGCACCTCGGTGGCGACGACCGCGAAGCCGCGGCCCTGCTCGCCGGCGCGCGCCGCTTCGACGGCGGCGTTCAGCGCCAGGATATTGGTCTGGAAAGCGATGCCGTCGATGACGCCGATGATGTCCACGACTTTCCTGGACGAGTCGCTGATCGAGGCCATCGTGGTCACCACCTGGGCCACCACGTCGCCGCCGCGCACGGCGATCGCGCTGGCCGATTCGGCCAGCTGGTTGGCCTGGCGCGCGTTGTCGGCGTTCTGCTTGACGGTGCCGTTGAGTTCTTCCATCGAGGCCGCGGTTTCTTCCAGCGCGCTGGCCTGCTGCTCGGTGCGCACCGACAGGTCGGCATTGCCCTGGCGGATTTCGCTCGATGCCACGGCCACTGCGCCCGAGCTGGTGGTGACGCGCGCCAGCACGTCCTGGATCTTGGCGACGAAGCCGTTGAAGCCCGCCGCGATCTGCGCCAGTTCATCCTTGCCGCGCGCGTCGAGGCGTGCGCTCAGGTCGGCATTGCCGCTGGCGAGGTCGGTCATGGTGGCGCTCAGCTTGCGCAGCGGCAGGGTCAGGCGGCGCAGCACCATTACCATGACGAAGGCGGCGGCGATGGCGCAGATGATGGAGACGATCGCCGCATAGCCGGCCAGTTTGCGCGAGGACGCGGTCGCCACGCTTTCCGGGAATTCGAGCGAGATCGACCACGGCGCGATGTCCGCGTGCAGGCGCACCGGCTGCAGAATGTGGACGATGCCCTTGGTGTCGATGTACTGGTAGGCCTTGCCGTTCTTGACGGCGTCGAGCGCGGCTGCCGGCAGCTCGTCCGCCTTCTTGCCGTTGCGCTCCGCGATCGGGTGGCTGGCGTACAGCCCGCCGTTCGAGACCAGCGCCAGCGAACCGCCTTCGATGAATTTCATGCCGGCCAGGATGGCCGTCAGCCTGGTCAGCTGGAAGTCGGCCGCGGCCACGCCGATGACCTTGCCATCGACCTTGACCGGCGCCGCCACCGATGCCAGCAGGACGTTCTTGCCGTCCATCGGATATTGATAGGGCTCGGTGAAATGCAGCTTGCCGCTGGCCTTCGGGATGTCATACCAGTCGTTGGCGCCCGCCGTGGGCAGGAACACGATCGGCTCGATCTTCGGGCTGCCGTCGGCGCCGCGGGTGAAGTACGGCATGTGGCGGCCGGAGGCGTCGTAGTGGGGCGCCTTGCCGGCGAACTCCGCGTCCTTGCCGTCGAGCGCATCCGGCTCGAAGGTGATCGACATGCCGACGAAATCGGCATTGGCGCGCAGCGTATTCCAGGCGATGTCGTTGACCTGGTCGCGCTGCAGCGGCAGTGCCGAGGCGCGGGTGGCTTCCAACGCGACCGACACGGAACGCACCACGGTCAGGTTGGCGCCGATGCGGCCTTCCAGCGCCGCGGCGGCTTCGCGCGCCGAGGTGCGGGCCTGCTCGAACGCGGCCTCCTCCGCGCTGCGGCTGCTCTTGATACCGATGAAGGCCGAGGTGGCGCCGAGGCTGAGCACCACCAGTGCGGTGGCGGTTGCGCAGATCTTGGCGGTCAGCGAAAGGGAAACGCCACGCGAGCGGCGGGACTGCGTCTTGTCAGGCATGGTGGTCTCTTATCAGAAAGTACGGGCCAGGCTCACGGCGAGCGTGCCCTTGGCGGGATTGGAGATGGCAAGGGCGCCGCCGGCGCGCGGCACGCCGGTGGTGTAGCGGTCGTAGGCATCGGTGGCGCCCCAGGCGCGGGTGTACGCGCCGGCGACGCTCCAGCCGCCGTCGAACGACTTCGTGACGCCGGCCTTGGCATCGCGCCAGTTCCAGATGTCGTTCCCGCTGCCGGCCACGCGGCCGTCGCCAAGATGCAGGTTGAGGGTGTAGCCGCCGCCCAGGTCCTGGTTGGCGCCGATGTCCAGGTAGCCGGTGCCGCGTGCGTTCGTGATGCCGAAGAAATCGCGCGACACGGTGCGGGCATACTTGGCGTAGAACGGGCCGTAGCTCACGCCCGGCACCAGTTCGGTGTAGTCGTATTTGATTCCGGCCAGGCTCGCGCCCGGATAGCGGTAGTGGAAGGCCATCAGGCTGACGCCGACCGGCCCGATCGTGCCGGTATAGCCGCCGTACAGATCCCATTCGACGTGGCCGCCTTCGATGAAACGGTCGCTCACGGTCGAGGCCCAGGTGCCGGCCGACCAGCCGCTCGCGTGCACCGCGTCGACGCCGGCCTGCAGCGCTGGACGGCCCCAGCTCTGGCGCATGCCGCGCGAGACGTATTGCGAAGTGAGGGTCACCGTGGAAGTGACGGCAAGCGCCGCCGATGGGGCCACGGGCGCGGCCTCGTCGGCATGAGCGGCCGACATGGCCAGCAATAGAACGGAAACCGGCAGCAGCCGGGAAAGTACAGGTGTCATGGGAATCTCGTGAAGGTCCGGTGGGCGCGTTGCTGGCGGCGGAAATAGCGCCATACAACGGCTCAGCAATTAGTGCCGTACGGAAATTTTACGGGACAAAAGTGGAAATTCACGAAAATGTGACGAGTTCGACAAGAAGAAATTTACAAATTGCGTCGTCGGCGCAACAGCTTGTTCCAAGCGCTGGAACGATGTTTTATTGAACGGGCTGCACCAGCAGGTCGTGCGCCAGTTGCAATCCTCGCACCATGCTTGAAAACGCCTCCTGCCTGGCCGCTTCGTCGGGCACGCGCAGCACATACGACGGATGGTAAATGGTCACCACCCAGCGCCCTTCGTGCCAGACTGGCTTGTCGAGCGTGTCCTTGAGCGTGACCGTGCCTTTGCCCAGCACCGACTTGAGCGCGGTGGAGCCCATGGCGACGATGACCTTGGGCTTGACCGCCGCCAGCTCTTTCTCGAGCCAGTAATGACAGGCCTCGACCTCGCGCTGGGCGGGGGTCTTGTGGATGCGGCGCTTGCCCTTGGGCTCCCACTTGAAGTGTTTCACGGCGTTGGTGAGGTAGACCGTCTTGCGGTCGACATCGGCCTGGGCGAACACGCGGTCGAGCAGCTTGCCGGCCGGGCCCACGAAAGGCTTGCCGGCCAGGTCTTCCTGGTCGCCCGGCTGCTCGCCCACGATCATGATCGGCGCACGCTCGGCCCCTTCGCCGGGGACGGCCTGGGTGGCGTACTGCCACAGCTCGCAGCGCCGGCATTCGTCGAGCTTGGAGGGCTGCTCGCGGTCGGGCTGCGCCCGTTCGGCGGAGATGGGAATGGTGGCGCCGCTCTTGCGGCCAAGGGTCTCTACCTGTCCGATCTTGCGCGCGCCGAGTTCGGCCTGGCTCACCATCGAGGGCACGATCGCGCCCTCCGGCAGGTTTTTCCAGAAGCGCGAGGGGATGTGGCTTTGCATCAGCTGGGCATTGACGCGCGCCGGGTTGAAGATGCTGCGGTAATAGGTGAGCCACAGGGCTTCGCCGGCATCGTCAAGGTCGGCCGCACTCGACATCAGGGGGCCGGTATTGTGCAGCGTGGCGCCATCCCAGAGCACGCTGGCCTCGGGCGTGGCGATCATCCAGCTGGTCTTGCCCATGCGCGCCACGAAATGCCCGGCCACCTGCGGCAGCACGTCGTGGGCCGGTTCGAACCAGGCCACGAAGCGCGGCGCGCCGGCCTCGATCGGACGCTCGCGGAACCGGATATAGGCATGCATGTCGTGCTCCTCGCGCCGCACCGCCTTGACCATGCCATGCAGGCGCGATCCGTCCGGGTCGGCCGGCGACTGCACGTCGTGCTCACCCTGCTGCCAGCGCCACAGCACCCGGTAGAGGAAGGCCCAGCGGTCGGGGGCGCGGAAGCAGGCGGCTTTCTGCAGCATCTCGAGCAAGGCGCGCGGCACGACGGTTGCGGCCTGTTTCGGCGACTGCGCCTGTTGCGGTGGGATGGCGTCATTCTGCGATTGCAGGCCAGGTGCCGGCGCACCCGAGAACAGGTCGCCGCTGCCGGCGGCATCCGGCGTATTCCAGGTGACCGCTTCGGGCGGCACGCCTGCCCGGAGCAGTTCGCGCGCTTGCGCGCGCCACTCGCCGAAGCCGTTCACCTGCAGCGGCTGGCCGCGCGCGGCCATGGCGGCCGGCCCGTTCATGCTGCCTGCAGTTCCGGCCACAGGTTCATCTGCTCGGGCGCATCGGCCAGGTGGCGGCGCAGGATGTGCGAACTGGCTGCGCCCTGCACCGGCTTGTAGTCGGCCGTGATGATGAAGGGCGCCAGCTTCTTCATGCTGCAGCGCAGGCGCGACAGGTCTTCCCAGCGCACGCGGCGGATGCGGCGCAGGTCGATGATGCGCCGGGCGTTACGCAGGCCGATGCCGGGCACGCGCGCGATCATGGTTTCGTCGGCGCGGTTCAGGTCCATCGGGAAGTGCTCGCGGTTGGTCAGCGCCCAGGCCAGCTTGGGGTCGACGTCGAGCGCGAGGTTGCCCGCTTCGGGCATGAGTTCGCCCACCGTGAAGCCGTAGCCGCGCAATAAAAAGTCGGCCTGGTACAGGCGGTGCTCGCGCAGCAAGGGCGGCGGCGCCAGCGGCACGCTCTTCGGGCTTTGCGGGATCGGGCTGAAGGCCGAGTAATACACGCGCTTGAGCTTGTAGCTGCCATAGAGGGTTTCGGCCGTGTTCAGGATGGTCTGGTCGTCGCTCGCGTCGGCGCCGACGATCATCTGCGTGCTCTGGCCGGCCGGCGCGAAAGCGGGCGCCTTCGGCTCCTCGGCCTTTTCGTCGAGCTTGCGGCGGATCGAGCCCATCGCCAGCTTGATCGTGTGGACGTTTTTCTCCGGCGCCAGGCGGCTCACGCTGTCGTGGGTCGGCAGCTCGATGTTGACCGACAGGCGGTCGGCCCAGCGTCCGGCCTCGGCGATGAGCAGCGGGTCGGCATCGGGGATGGTCTTCAGGTGGATATAGCCGCGGAAGTTGTGCACTTCGCGCAACTGGCGCGCCACCGCCACCAGCTGCTCCATCGTGTAGTCGGACGACTGGATGATGCCCGAGCTCAGGAACAGGCCGTCGATGTAGTTGCGAATGTAGAAGTCGTGCGTGAGCTTGACCACTTCGTCGACCGAGAAGCGGGCGCGCGGCACGTTCGAGCTGCGGCGGTTGATGCAGTACTGGCAGTCGTAGACGCAGAAATTGGTGAGCAGGATCTTGAGCAGCGAGACGCAGCGCCCATCCGGCGTATAGCTGTGGCAAATGCCCATGCCGGTGGTGGCGCCCAGGCCATCCATGCCCTCGGAACCACGTTTCGGCGCGCCACTGCTGGCGCAGGACGCGTCGTATTTCGCGGCGTCGGCAAGGATTTCCAGCTTGTCGTTGAGTTCCATCGTGAGCAATCGGACTGTATGGGCATACAGTATACTATCGCTGGATTGAGCACGGGATGGGTTGCGCGTTTGAGGCGGTTCAAAAGTGGTGCAAGGATGCGTGATTGGTACGCGCCGAACTTGGGTCCCGGCCTCCGCCGGGAGCCAATTCCTTAGCGCAGCCATCAGAGCATAAAAAACCCGGTTCAAGAACCGGGTTTTTTCACAACACATGAACAATCAGCGCACCGGTTTGCCGTCCACATCCACCACCGACACCTCGCCCCACCCCAGCGAGCGCACCCCCGCTTCGATCTTGCGCAGGTCGCCGATCACCATCCACACCACCTCGTCGGGCTTGATGAACTTGCTAGAGGCCCCGCCCAGTTGCGCCGCCGTCAGCGCGCGTACGTTCGGCGCGTAGCGGTTCCAGTAATCGTCGGCCAGCCCGTGGTTCACGGTCGACAGCCCCGCCGACTCCAGCGCATCCAGGGTAGCAAAACGCCCCGGCAGGCGCGCCGTCATGTTGCGCATGATGGACTCGTACTCGGTCCCGACCAGCGGACGCTCGCCCGCCACGCCGCGCAGCTCCTTCTGCACTTCCTTCATCGCCTCGATCGTCTTGTCGGTCTGCACCGGTGCAACCACGATGAAGGGACGCTGGCCGCGCACGTCAAGCAGGCGCGCGCTGGTGCCGTAGCTCCAGTGCTTGTCCAGTCGCAGGTTGCGGTTCAGGCGCGAGGTGGCGATGCCGCCGAAGTTCTGCATCACCGGTTCCATCGCCAGGTCTTCCGGCTGGCCGTAGGCGAGGGAGACGTGGGTGGCGACGATGGTCGATTGCGGCGCGTCCGGCTTGTCCACCAGGATCAGGCGTTTGCCCGCGGTGGCCGGCACGGTGGCCATCTTCTTGGCGGGTGCACTGCCCTGCTGCCAGCGGCCGAAGCTCGCTTCCAGCGCCGGCAGCAGCTTCTCCATGGTGGTGTCGCCGGCGACGACGATGGTGGCGCTGCCCGGCTTGAACCAGGCGGCATGCCATGCCGCGAGGTCGTCGCGCGTGATGCCCTGCACGCTGGCCTCGAAACCGGTGGCAGGCTTGCCGTAGGCATGCTCCTGGCCGTACAGCACGCCCGGCACCAGGCGCAGGGCCAGGCTGTTCGGGTTCGCCTTTTCCTGGCCGATGTTCGCCAGGCGGCGGCCCTTCGAGAGCGTGAACTGGTCTTGCGGGAAGGATGGCGCCAGCGCGGCGTCGGCCATCAGGCTCAGGGAAGGCGCCAGGTTGGCGGAGGTGCCCTGCAGGCGCACCAGCGACAGGTCTTGCGTGGTGGCGGTCGACAGGCGCGCGCCGAGGTTTTCCAGCGCGTCGTTCAAGGCAAAGGCGTCACGCGTCTTGCTGCCCTTGTCCAGCAGGTCCAGCGCCAGCGAGGCGGCGCCGGCCTTGGCGGTGGTGTCCGATGCGGCGCCGGCATCGACCGCCAGCGCGACGTTGACGATCGGCGCCGAATGGCGCTCGAGCAGCACGACCTTCAGGCCGTTCTTCAGTTGCGCGCGCTGCAGCGTCGGGAAGCTCACGTCGGGCGCCTCGCCCAGCCCAGGCAGCTGCTTGCGGTCCAGCGTCGACTTGGCGGCGGCCAGCTTCGGCGAGGGGTTGACCGTCATCGTGTAGTGGTTGGCGCGCAGCCAGCGGTTACCGGCGGCTTTTACGTCAAGCGGGGTGCTGGTGGCGAACATCTCGAGGCGGTCGAGGTAGGCGTCCGGCTTGCCGCCGTAAGTCATGCTCTCGGCCAGCACGTCGGAACGCCCGCCGAAGCCGCCCACGCGCTCCAGGCTGCGCGAAAAATCGGCCAGCTCGCGCGTCTTCACGCGCTGGAGCTCCGCCGCGGTCGGGCCCTTGTCGAGCAGCTCGGCCAGCACGCGGTCCATCTCGCGTTCCACTTCCAAGGGGTCGGCGCCCGGCTTGACCGTCGCGACCAGGTTGAAGGTGCCGCCCAGCTCCGCGTCGTTCACATAGGCCGAGACATTGGTGGCCAGGCCTTTTTCGTAGACCAGGCGCTTGTCGAGGCGTGCGCTCTTGGAGCCGGCCAGCACGGCCGCCAGCAGGTTCAGGCGCTGGGTGTCGGCGTCGCGCCAGGTCGAGACGTGCCAGCTGCGGTAGATGCGCACCTGCGGAACGTGGTCTTCCATCTCGTCGCGGATGTGGCGGTCCAGCTGCGGGATCCATTTTTCGGTACGCGGCAGCGGCGGACCGGGCGGGATCGCACCGAAGTATTTGTTCACCAGTTCATAGGCGCGCTCCGGCGTGATGTCGCCGGCCAGCGAGATCACCGCGTTATTCGGGCCGTAATAGGTGCGGTACCACTCCTTGATGTCCTCCAGCGAGGCGGCCTGCAGATCTTCCATGCTGCCGATGGTCGACCACGAGTATGGATGCGAATACGGGTACATCTTGGCCGAGACTTCGAGGCGCACGCGCCCGTAAGGCTGGTTCTCGCCCTGGCGCTTCTCGTTCTGCACCACGCCGCGCTCGCGCTCGAGCATCGCCTGCGAGATGTAGTTGCCGAGGAAGCCCATGCGGTCCGACTCGAGGAACAGGGTGCGTTCCAGCGCCGACACCGGCACGTCCTCGAAGAAGTTGGTGCGGTCGGTGTTGGTGGTGCCGTTGCGGTTGTTCGCGCCCAGGTCGTCCATCGCTTCGCGAAAGCCTCGCGGGTAGTTCTCGGAACCGTTGAAGAAGAAGTGCTCGAACAGGTGGGCGAAACCGGTCTTGCCCCGCTTCTCGTTGCGCGAACCGACGTGGTACCACATGTTCACGCCGACCACCGGCACGCTTTTATCGGTATGCACCAGCAGGGTCAGGCCGTTGGGCAGCACGAACTTTTTATGGTCGATGCTGTAGGCTTTGCGGTCGAAGGTCGTTGGCTTGGCGGTCTGTGGGGCGGCTTGCGTAGGCAGGGCGGCGAAGGCTGCGAGGCCGAGCAGCATCGGGAGGGCGAGTTTTTTCATGGGCGTCTCGTGGAGCGGGTTGTTGTAGGTATGTCCCGGCCGATCACGCGCTGGTTGAACGCGCGGTCGGCATAGCCGACCACCCTACATGAAACACGTTGGCCGCGCTAGTAGGGTGGGCAGGTCTCCTGCCCGCGCGTTCAAATCACCTTTGAACCGCCCGCTCGTCTTACACGAACCCCTGCGCCTGCGCCAACAACTGCGGCTCCATGCGCACCGCGATCTTCTTCAAATAACCCGCTGCCGCCCCCACGCCAGCACCACCGGCACGCTGCAGCCAGCCATAGGCTTCGACCAGGTCACGCTGCACGCCCTGCCCGGCCGAATACATCACGCCGAGGTTGAACTGGGCGCGCGCATGGCCCTGGCGCGCGGCGCACAGGTACCAGAAGTGGGCGGCTTCGTAATCGCGCTCGATGCCCTTGCCGCAGTCGTGGCGCAGGCCCAGCTCGAACTGGGCCAGCGCGTGGCCCTGGTCGGCGGCCTTGTGGAACCAGTCGGTGGCTTCCGCCGGGTTGCCGTGGTCGGAACGGTCGAGCAAGGCCCCCACCATGTACTGGGCCGGAGCGTAATCCTGGTGTGCGGCGCGGCGATACCATTCCAGCGCCTGCATCTCGTCGCGCGCTACACCCACCCCTCCTTCGTAGCGCAAGCCGAGGTCGAACTGCGCGCGCAGGTGGCCCTGCTCGGCGGCCTTGCGGTACCAGGACACGGCCTGTTCGGGATCGTTCGGCACGCCCGTGCCGGCATCGAACAGTTGGGCGAGGTGGTACTGGGCCGAGGGCATGCCCTGTTCGGCTGCCTGGCGGTACCAGTGCGCGGCCTGCACCGGATCGCAGTCGACGCCCTGCCCGTGCTCGTAGCGCACGCCGAGGTTGTCCTGGGCGCCGGCATGCCCCTGTTCGGCCGCGCGGCGGTACCAGCTCAGTGCCAGGCCTTCGTTGCGCGGGACGCCGTGGCCGCTGTCGTAGATCAGGGCCAGGTTGAACTGCGAGCTGGCATGCCCCTGTTCGGCGGCGCGGCCGTACCAGAGCACCGCGCGGCTGCTGTCCTGGTCGACGTCCTGGCCCTTGTCGTAGCGCAGGCCGAGGTTGAACTGGGCCGGCGCATAACCCTGCTCGGCGGCCTTGCGGAACCATTCGACGGCGGCATCGCCGCTGCTGCGCAGCGCGAGGCTGAACTGCGAACGCGCATAACCCTGCTCGGCCGCGCGGCGGTACCACGTGGCGGCGGAATCGAAGTCCTGGGGCACGCCCTTGCCGGTCTCGTACATCATGCCGAGGTTATGCTGGGCGCCGGGTTCGCCCTGGTCGGCGGCCTGGCTGAACCACTGCAAGGCTTGCTGCACGTCGTTCGGCACACCCTGGCCCTTGGCATACAGCCAGCCCAGGTTGTACTGCGCCGGCGCATAGCCCTGCTCGGCGGCGCGGCGGTACCAGTAGGCGGCCTGGCCGTAATCCTGGGCCACGCCCTGGCCTTTCTGGAACATCACGCCGAGGTTGTACTGCGCCAGCTCCAGGCCGGCGCTGGCCGCCATGCGGTACCAGGCCACGGCCAGTTCGAAGTTCTGCGGCACACCCTGGCCGCCGGCATACATGAAGCCCAGGCTGTGCTGGGCGGTCGGCTGCCCTCGCTCGGCCAGCCCTTTGACGCGCAGGAATTCTGCCGTGTGACGGCCTTCCTGCTCGCTGGGTTGTGCCGGGATATCGAGCATGACGGCTTACGCCTGGACTGCGCGCAGGCCGAACAGCGTCGGCTGGGTGCGCAGCGCTTTCATGAACTCGCCCAGCGGAATCGGGCGGTAGTACAGGTAGCCCTGCATCGTCATGCAGCCGTTGGCGCGCAGGTAGCGCGCCTGCTCTTCCGTTTCGACGCCTTCCGCGATCAGGTTCAGGCCCAGGCCGCGCGCGATCGAGATGATCGCCAGGATGACCGGATAGTGGCCGCCCTCTTCGTGGATCTCTTTCACGAAGGACTGGTCGATCTTGACGGTGTGGATCGGGAAGCGGTGCAGGTAGGACAGCGACGAATAGCCGGTGCCGAAATCGTCGATCGCCACCGACACGCCGAGCTGGCACAGTTTATGGAGCTGCTCGATCGCATACTGCGGGTTGCGGATGCAGATGTTTTCGGTGATCTCGACTTCGATCTGGGACGGCGCAATCGCGTAGCGCACCAGGGCGTTGCGCATCTTTTCAAAAAAGTCGCCGCGGTCGAGGTATTGCGGCGACAGATTCAGCGACAGGCGCACGTGATCGTTGCCCGACGAATTCCACTGCAGCATATCGCGGCACAGCGCACCGATCATCCAGTCCGAGATCGGCAGCATCAGGCCGTTCTCTTCGGCGAAGGGCAGGAATTCGCCGGCCGAGAGCACGCCGCGGGTCGGGTGGTTCCAGCGCATCAGCGCTTCGGCGCCGACGATGCGGCCCGTGAGCGCGTCGATCTGCGGCTGGTAATACATCTCCAGCTCGTCCTGCTCGAGCGCGCGGCGCAGCGCCTGCTCGAGGGCGATCTTCTGGTGCGACACGTCCAGCATCGACGTATGGTAAAAACTGTGGCCGTTCTTGCCGAGGGCCTTGACCTGGTACATGGCGATGTCGGCGTGGCGCAGCAGCTCGTCGATCGATTCGCCGTCGGTCGGGTAGATCGCGATGCCGATCGAGGCCGAGATGTGCACTTCGTGGCCATCGAGGTCGAACGGTTGCTGCAGCGCTTCCAGGAATTTGTCGGCCACCATGCGCGCGTCGTCGCGGTCGCGCAGTTCCGGCAGCACGATGGTGAATTCGTCACCACCCTGGCGCGCCAGCGTATCGCCCTTGCGCAGGCAATCCTTCAGGCGGGTGGCGGCCTGCTGCAGCAGCTCGTCGCCCTTGACGTGGCCGAGCGTGTCGTTCACCAGCTTGAAGCGGTCCAGGTCGATGAACATCACCGCGAGTTCGGTCTGCTTGCGCTTGGCCTGGATCACGGCCAGCCCGAGGCGGTCCTTGAACAGGATGCGATTCGGCAGGTCGGTCAGGATGTCGTGGTAGGCCTGGTACGAGATCACTTCTTCGGCGCGCTTGCGGTCGGTGATGTCGCGCGCCACGCCATAGGTGCCGAAGAACTCGAGCTTCTTCACTTCCTGGTCGGGCACGTGCATGCCGATCGCGTTGAGCGAAATCGTCATCAGGGTGGTGTTGAAGGTGCGGTCGTTGCTGTTGCCGCCGCGGCATTTCAGGCGCAGCTCGACGTTGCGCGAGGCCCGTTCGTCGACGCGGCGCTCGTTGAACACATAGCGTGCGCGCTCCAGGTCTTCCTCGTGCACCAGGGTCGAATAATGCTTGCCGAGCAGTTCGTCGCGCGAATAGCCGAGCAGCTGGTAGGCGCGGTCGTTCACGAAGGTGAAGCGCCCTTCGTGGTTCAGCGTGTAGATGATGTCCGGGGAGCTGTCTACCAGGTAGCGGTACATCTTCTCGGAGTTTTCCAGCTGGTTGGCCATGCGCTCGTTCTCGACCGCCAGGCGGCGGCCCTTGAGCGCATTGGCGACGGTGGCCAGCAGTTCTTCGCGCGCATAGGGCTTGCGCAGGTAGTCGTAGGCGCCGCGCTTGAGCGCGCCGATGGCCGCGTCGATCCCGACTTCGCCGCTCATCACGATGACGTCGACGTCGATGCCCTTCTGGTTGATGAAGTCCATGATCTCGTGGCCGCCGATGTCCGGCAGGCGCAAATCGAGCAGGACCAGGTCGAAGCGCAGGCGCGACAAATGGGCCAGGGCTTCGCTGCCGGAAGACGCGGTGGTTAGCTGGAAGCCGCGGCCCTGGAGCAGCTCGTACAGCGACGAGAGCAGCCGCGGCTCATCGTCGACCAGCAGAAGGCGTGGCTGGCTGTCGGTCTCCAGGGTAGCGGAAAACGGAGCGGGTTCGCCGGCGAACATGGCGTTGTGCGCGTTCATCATGACCTTATGCGGAGCCGAGGGCGCGGGCCGGCAGCGCAACGGCGGCGCCGGCGCCGGACCAAGCCGGCAGGAGGATTTCAAAGGCGGTGCCGGTGCGGCCGCTGCGGCAGGCGATGTGGCCGCCCAGCTTCTTCACCAGGCTGTGCACGATCGACAGGCCCAGGCCGTGGTGGGCGCCGTCCTTGGTGCTCTTCACCGGCGAGAACAGGTGGGCCAGGACGTCGCGCGACAGGCCGGGGCCATTGTCGCTGACGACCAGCTCGAGGTAGAGCTGGCGCTCGCGATTGACATGGCCGCGGTTGAGGATCTCGACGCGGCCGCCGGTGCTGCCGAGCGCCTCGATGGCGTTCTTGACCAGGTTGACCAGGATCTGCTTGAGCACATCGGCGTCGCCTTCGATGCGGGTGGCGTCGTCGTGCATGGTGACGTCGATCTCGACCGAGCTTGGGACGAAACCGGTGCTGCGGAACAGGCGCTGGACTTCGTCCACCACCTTGGCGACGTCGGTCGGGCGCGGGCCGGTGTCGACCGGCTTGAGGTCGGCCAGGCTCTGGACCAGTTGGCCGACGCGGTCGATTTCCTCGTTCAGGATCGACATCTCGCCGCCTACCGGTTCCTGGCGCGCCAGCTTGCTGTCCAGGACACTCAGGTAATTCTTGATGATCGCCAGCGGGTTGTTCACCTCGTGCACCACACGGCGCGAGGCTTCGCGGTATTCGTCGGCGACGTGGGCCAGCTGGCGGCGCGCGTGGCCGCGTTCGGACAGCATGGTTTCCAGCGCGGTCGCGGCCTGGACGCCGAAGGATTGCATGAAGCGCTCGCGGCGCTGGCAATGCGGCAGCTGCCAGGCGGAGACGCCGCCGATCAGCACGCCGAGGCAGCGCGCGCCGGCCACCAGCGGCACGCAGACCAGGCTGTCGGTACCGAGCATGCGCAGCAGCTGCTCTTCGGCCAGGCCGAGTTCTTCGCCTTCGCGCTGCACGAAGGCCGGGCGGCGCTCGAGCGCGCTCTTGGCGATCGCGCCGCCTCTTGCCAGCGGCACGGCGAATTCGGCGATGCGCTGGCTGCCCTGGGTCGGCGCGCCGACCAGGGCGTGGCCGGTCGGGTTCTCGAGCAGCACCACGGCATTGCCGAAGTCGAACAGGATGCGCGCCGAGCGCGTCATCGCTTCCAGCAGCCCGCTTTCGCCTTGCTGGCGCGCGAAGCTCTGGCCGACTTCCGACACCAGCACCAGGTTGCGTACTTCTTCGGACAGGCGCTGCTGCACCGGGTCGAGCGCGGGCGCGGCATAGGCCGGCGGCGCCGGGATGTCGTCGGCGCCGGTGAGGTCGATGCCCAGGTGGGCAGCGGCTTTTTCGATCTGGCGCGCGGCGCCGGCCAGCAGTTGGGCGACCTGCTGGGCGTCGACCCCGCACAGGCCGGCGGCATCGCGTACCGCCGCTTCGTCGTCCGGATGGCTCGACAGCACGTGCGCCAGGCGCACGATGCGGATCAATGGGTGGGCCGACTCCAGGCGGTCGCTTGGCTCGTGGTGGTAGAGCACCGCGTCGGCCAGGAAGGAGTCGAGCTGCCAGCGCTCGATCAGCCAGGCGCCGGCTTCGGCGTGGGTGATCTGGAGCGTGCGCTGCTCGACCGCGCACAGGTCTTCGTCGTCGCGCGCATTGAAGTTGTACGCGTACTCTTTCGGCGCGGTGGCCAGCAGGGCCAGGCGGCCGACGTTGTGCAGCAGCCCGGCCAGGTAGGCTTCTTCCGCGTGCGGGTAGTCGACGATGCGCGCGATGTCGCGCGCGATCACGGCGCCGCTGAGCGAATTCTTCCAGAACGCGCGCAGGTCGGTGCTGCCGGAATGCGGGAAGTTGTTAAAGGTCTGGAACACCGAATCGCTGATGACCAGGGTCTTGATCATGTCGGTGCCGAGGGCGACCAGCGACTGCTCGAGGTTGACGTTACGCTGCTGGCGCTGGTAGGCCGAGCTGTTGGCCACGGCCAGCAGCTTGCCGGTCATGCCGGCGTCCTTCGAAATCAGGACCGCCAGTTCCGGCATGCCGAGATCGTCGGCCTGCAGGTGTTCGATGAGACGCACGAGGATCTGCGGCATGGCCGGCAGACGGGCAATCAACAGGCGATTGCGGATATCCTGATCCGATTGTTGCATGGTCTCAAACGTGGCCGCTTGTCGAGGGTTGTCCGGGGCGTCCCGGACGGGAAGCCACATGGTCTTGCTTTTCATCCAGCAAACAGACGAATGTTTCGTCGTTTATTCCAGGCACGAAAAACTTGTCTTAGCATATAGACATTTCTGATCGGGAACAATACTTTCTGTAAAAAGTGTTGCCGAGACGCCGCTTCACGAGTAGGTCAGCAATGGAGTGTGCCACGAAAGGTGAAATAGTATTTCATTTATGCATGTATTTATGAAATTTTATTTCATACACGTAAAAAACCCCGCCTCCTCCCGGAAGCGGGGTTGTTTTCATGCGAATTTGTGCGGAATTACGGAAGCTGGCGGCCGTTGCGTGCCAGGTTGCGCCGGTAGCGCCGCGCCGTCACCCAGAAGGCCAGCGCCACCAGGGCGAAGCCGGCCTGGCCCAGGGCCAGCGCGAACACCGAATGCGACAGGGCCGGCGCGACCAGGCCTGCCACGATGGCGCCCATCAGCGTCGTGACGAACGACTGGCAGGAGGCCACCGTGCCGCGGATATGCGGGAACAGGTCGAGCGCCAGCAGCGTGGCGCCGGGCGCGATGATCGAGCTGCCGAAGGTGAAGAAGAACATGTGGACCACGCTCCAGGGCAGCGCCGGCGGCAGGAAGGCGTGGTAGCTCACGTTGAAGGCGATCGCGCCGAGCATGAAGAAGAAGCCGACGCGGATCTGGCGCGCGAAGGTGAGCTTGCCCGCCATGCGGTTGGCCGCCAGCGCGCCCAGAAAGATACCGCTCACGGTCGGCACGAACAGCCAGGCGAACTGCGATGGTCCCAGCCCCAGGTGCTCGGGCAGCATCACCGGCGCGGCCGCGATGTACAGGAACAGGCCGGAGAAATTCATCGCCACCACGCCCGCCTTCATGTGAAACAAAAAGGAGCCGAAGATCGAGCCGTAGCTTTGCGCCAGGAAGCGCGGATTGAAAGGCTGGCGCTTTTCGAGCGGCACCGTCTCGGGCAGGTGGCGCCAGCTGAACCAGCCCAGGATCACCGTGTACACGCACAGCGCCAGGAAGATCGCGCGCCAGTCGAAGAAGGTGACGATCCAGCCGCCCAGCACCGGCGCGATGGCCGGCGCGATCGAGAAGATCATCGTGACCATCGACAGCAGGCGCGCCGCCGCGGCATCGGAATACAAGTCGCGGATGATGGCGCGGCCTACCACCACGCCCGCCCCTGCCGACACGCCCTGCATGATGCGGAACACCCACAGGTAATGCACCGAGGACGCCGAGGCGCAGCCGAAGGTGCCGATCGCGAACACGACCAGCGCCAGCAGGATCACGTTGCGGCGCCCGAAGGCGTCCGACAGCGCCCCATGCCAGAGCACCATGCCGGCGAAGGCCAGCATGTAGGCGGTCAGGGTTTGCTGGACCTCGATGGCGGACGCGCCCAGGTTGGCGCGGATCTGCGGGAAGGCCGGCAAATAGGCGTCGATCGAGAACGGCCCGAGCATCGACAGGCCGGCCAGCAAGGTAGCGAGGCCGCCGGCGGACAGCATCGCAACCTTGAGCGGCGGAGGCAAGGGAACCGGGATGACCGGATCCTTCGGCAAGTCGTCGGGTTCGTTCGGCGGCAGCATGGGCTGGTCGTTATTCCGGCTTCGGCTTGGCTTCTTCGCGGCGGTTGAAGCCCGCCACCATGTCGAAGCGGAACAGGCGGCATTCCAGCGCGCCATTGAAGAACGGGGTCTTGCGCGCTTCCTTGAGGCGCAGCAGCTTTGGCAGGCTCAGGTCGGCGGTGAACAGGAACACGGTCCAGCCGGCGAAGCGCTGCTTGAGCGTCGTGCCCAGGGCCGAGTAGAACGACACCGCCATTTCGTCCGGCGCCATCGAGGCGTCGCCGCGCACGCCGATCCGTTCGCCGTACGGCGGGTTGGTCAAGAGGATGCCTGGCTGCGTGGTCGGCGGCGACACGTGCTGCGCCTCGATCTGCTTGAGCGGGACATCGAACATGATGCCGGCGATCTTCAGGTTGTGGCGCGCCATCTCGACCATGTCGCCCGAAATGTCGGAACCGAAAATGGTCGGCTCGCTCGGCAGCGGGTTCGGCTTGATCCCGGCCTTCATCGCGGCCCAGGCTTCGCGGTCGAAATCGGCGAACTGCTCGAAGGCGAAGCGCCGGCGCGCGCCGGGCGGGATGCCCTGCACCATCTGGGCCGCTTCGACCAGGATGGTGCCGGAGCCGCACATCGGGTCGAACAGCGGCACGCCCGGCTTCCAGCCGGCCACGCGCAGCATGCCGGCGGCGAGGTTCTCGCGCAGCGGCGCGTCACCGGTCTCTTCGCGCCAGCCGCGCTTGAACAGCGCCTCGCCCGAGGTGTCGAGGTAGATGATGAAGTTGCGCGCATCCAGGAAGCCGACGATGCGCATGTCCGGCTCGCGGGTGTTGACCGACGGGCGCTTGTTGAACTGGTCGCGGAAGCGGTCGCAGATCGCGTCCTTGATCTTCAGCGTGGTGAACTCGAGGCTGCGCAGCGGCGACTTGACGGCGGTGACGTCGACCCGGATGGTGTGGTCGACGCCGAACCAGTCTTCCCAGGGCTGCTCGAGCACCAGGTCGTAGATGTCGTTTTCGGTGGTGTAGCTGCGCTGGCCCATGCGCATCAGGACGCGCGAGGCAATGCGCGAGTGCAGGTTGACGCGGTAGGCGTCCTGCATCGAGCCCGAGCAGTGCACGCCGCCCGGCACCTGGTTGTGCACCTTCAGGGTGGTGCTTTGCTGGGCGATTTCACCCAGTTCTTCGGCCAGCGCCGCTTCCATGCCGCGCGGGCATGGGCAAAAATATGAGGCCATGAGGGGTACCCTTTGTCCGTTAATAAAACTTGAAATACGTTAGCGGTATCAGTACCGCTAAGCGAAAGACCGTTGTCCGGCGCATCCTTGCACCGAGAACCCTAAGACCGTCGTTCCGGCGAAGGCCGGAACCTAATTTGACGTTCGTGGCGGACCATCGAACTTGGGTCCCGGCCTTCGCCGGGACGACGGATCAGAGGGCAGTGGTGCTGATCACACCCGTACTAATCAAAATGGTTTTACCACCACCAGAATCACAATCGCCAGCAACACCAGCACCGGCGCTTCATTGAAATACCTGTACCACTTGTGGCTGCGCTTGTTCTGCCCTGTTTCGAACTTGCGCAGCAGCGAGCCGCAGGCATGATGGTAGCCGATCGTCACCAGGACCAGCGCCAGTTTCGCGTGCAGCCAGCCGCCGCTGAAACCGTAGCCCAGCCACAGCCAGAGGCCCAGCAGCACCGCCGGCACCGCCAGCATGGTGGTGAAGCGGTACAGCCGCCGCGCCATGCCCAGCAGGCGCGCGGTGGCTGCCGGCTCGGTTTCCTGGGCCAGGTTCACGAAGATGCGCGGCAGGTAGAACAGTCCCGAAAACCACGAAACAACGAAGAGGATGTGGAAGGCCTTAATCCAGAGCATGCATGTTCCTGTTTAGCTGCGCACTTCGCCGTGTCCGAACACGACGTACTTGAGGGAGGTCAGCCCTTCCAGTCCGACCGGGCCGCGCGCATGCAGCTTGTCGTTCGAGATGCCGATTTCGGCGCCCAGGCCGTATTCGAAACCGTCGGCAAAGCGCGTCGAGGCGTTCACCATCACCGAGGCCGAATCGACCTCGCGCAGGAAACGCAGCGCGGCGCTGTAGTCTTCGGTGATGATGGCCTCGGTGTGCTTCGACGACCAGGTGTTGATATGGTCGATCGCGCCATCGAGCCCCTCCACGATGCGGATGGCCAGGATCGGCGCCAGGTATTCGGTGCTCCAGTCCTGCTCGGTCGCATGCGCCAGCCAAGGGTAGCCCGCCAGGATCGCATGGGCTTCCGCGTCGGCGCGCAGCTCGACTTCCTTCGTCTTGTAGAGCTCCGCCAGTTGCGGCAGCACGCTCGGCGCGATTGCGCGCGCCACCAGGAGCGTCTCCATCGTGTTGCAGGTGCCGTAGCGGTGGCATTTGGCGTTGAAGGCGACCGGCAGCGCCTTGGCGATATCGGCCTTGTCGTCGATATAGACGTGGCAGATGCCGTCGAGGTGCTTGATCATCGGGACCGTCGCTTCGTCGATCAGGCGCGCGATCAGTCCCTTGCCGCCGCGCGGAACGATCACGTCCACGTACTGCGGCATCGTGATCAGGGCGCCGACGGCGGCGCGGTCGACGGTATCCACCACCTGCACGGCGTCCAGCGGCAGGCCGGCGCCTTGCAGTCCTTCGCTCACCAGCCTGGCCAGCGCGCGGTTGCAGTTGATCGCTTCCGAGCCGCCGCGCAGGATGGCCGCATTGCCGCTCTTGATGCACAGGCCCGCCGCGTCGACCGTCACGTTCGGGCGCGCCTCATAAATGATGCCGATCACGCCCAGCGGCACGCGCATCTGGCCGACCTGGATGCCGCTCGGGCGCGACTTCATGTTGGTGATTTCGCCGACCGGGTCGGGCAGGCTCACGATCTGGCGCAGGCCGGCGACCATGGTCTCGATCGCGGCGCCCGACAATGCCAGGCGTTCGAGCAGCGCCGGCTCCAGGCCGCCCGCGCGGGCCGCCTCCATGTCCAGTTGATTGGCGGCGCGCAGCAGGTCGGCGTCGCGTTCGATGGCGTCGGCGATCAGGAGCAGTGCGCGGTTGCGCGTGGCGCCGTCGGCCCTGGCCATGGCACGCGATGCGGCGCGGGCCTTGCGGCCCATGGAGTGCATGTGTTCGGTGATGTCCATCATTGAGCCCGTGTACGGTTTTCGTAGGGTGGGCGGATTTTCCGCCCGCGCGTTCAACCAGCGTCGGAACAGCCGCGATGCGGTTTAGCGCGCCACCCTCAGCGCCAACTGCAGCATCGCATCCCACGCATCCCCGGCAAACGCCTTGGCGCGCAGGCCCTTGACCATACGGTCAACCTGCGCCGCCTCTTGCATGGCCGCTTCCAGCGTGGCGATCGACACGCGGCGCACGGCCGGCTCCATCATGCGTTCGCGCGGGCCCCAGATGCGGTGTTCCTTGAGCAGCGCGCCCAGCGGGCGTCCCTGCTGCATCCCGGATTTCAATTTTAGCAGCGTGCGGATTTCTTCACTGACGGCCCACAACACCAGCGGCAGCGCCTCTCCCTCGCCCTTCAGGCCGTCGAGCATGCGCGCCAGGCGCGCCGGGTCGCCCAGCAGCATCGCCTCCGAGAGCTTGAACACGTCGTAGCGCGCCACGTTCAGCACCGCGTCATGCACCTGCTCGAAACTGAGCTTGCCCGGCTCGTGCAGCAGGCCGAGTTTCTGGATTTCCTGGTGCGCCGCCAGCAGGTTGCCCTCGACGCGGTCGGCGATGAAGTCCAGGCTCTGGCGGTCGGCGCTCTGGCCCTGGGCACTCAAGCGCACGCCTATCCAGTTGGGCAATGCGGCGCGTTCGATGGTCGGGATCTCGATATACACCGCGGCCTGCTGCAGCGCCGTCACCCAGGCCGCCTTGGCGGTCTGCCAGTCCAGCTTGGGCAGGGTGATCAGGGTCAGGTTGTCGGGACTGAGGTCTTTCGCATAGCTTTGCAGCGCCGCGCTGCCGTCCTTGCCCGGTTTGCCGGTCGGGATGCGCAGCTCGATCAGCTTCTTGTCGCCGAACAGCGACATCGCCTGGTTCGCGGCCAGCAGCTCGCCCCATTTGAAGGTGCGCTCCACGGTGAGCACGTCGCGCTCGGTGTAGCCCTGGGTGCGCGCGGTGCGGCGGATACGGTCGGCCGCTTCCAGCGCCAGCAGGTGTTCGTCGCTGGTGATCACGTACAAGGGCGCCAGGCCCTTGGCCAGGTGGCCCTCGAGGGCCTCAGGCCGCAGCTGCATGGGTCACCCTCACACCGGCTTGATCGCGGCCAGGCGGCGCAGGATCTGCTGCACCAGGTCGGCCTGCATGTCGCGGTAGAGCAGCGCTTCTTCCGATTCCTTGGCCAGCACCTGCGATTCGTCGAAGGCGATGTTGCGGCGCAGGGTGATCTCGGTCGGGGCCAGCAGCACCTTGTTGTTGGCGTCGCGCACGCGGAACACCAGCGTATAGCTCAGCGAGTATTCACGCACCCGGCCCAGGCTGTTCAGCGACAGGATGGCCTTGCCGCGCGATTCGCCCAGCACGTCGAACAGCGCTTCGGCCTTCGAGGCGTCGCTCTCGATGCGCACGGTGTCGCCCGCGCGCAGGTTGCGCTTGAGCTCCGTGCCCAGCGGCGAGGTTTCGGCAAAGGCCAGGTAGATGCTCTGGAAGGGCATGTTGTACTGGCCGTTCGAGCCGCGCAGCTGGAAGCCGCAACCCGCGAGGATTGCAGCTGCCACCAGCGCCAGGAGAGTCCGCACCACGATCGTCTTCATCGCTTACACCACGATGTTGACGAGTTTGCCCGGCACGACGATGACCTTCTTCGGCGTGCCTTCGATGAACTTCTGCACCGCTTCTTCCGCCAGCGCAGCCGCTTCGATGGTCGCCTTGTCGGCATCCTTGGCCACCTTGACCGAGCCGCGCAGCTTGCCGTTCACCTGGATCATCATCTCGATTTCCGACTGCTCCAGCGCGGCAGGGTCGACTTCCGGCCACTGCACGTTGAGGATGTCGCCATACACGGCGGCGTAGCCCAGCTCCTGCCACAGCGCGTGCGTGATGTGCGGTGCCACCGGGTTCAGCAGGCGCAGGAAGATCGAGAAACCTTCGGCAATCACGGCCGGTCCGCCGGTGCGGTCCGACGCGACACCCTCGGCCAGCTTGCTTGATTCCAGCGTGTTGAGCATCTTCATGCAGGCCGAGACCACCGTGTTGTACTGGATGCGTTTCAGGTCGTAGTCGGCCTGCTGCAGCACCTTGTGCACTTCGCGGCGCAGGGTTTTCTGCGCGTCGTCGAGCGAACCCTGCTTCTGGCCGGCCAGGGCAGCGGCAATGCGCTCGCGCTGCGCGTAACCGAAGGCCCAGACGCGGCGCAGGAAACGGCTGGCGCCTTCGACGCCGCTGTTCGACCATTCCAGGGTCTGTTCCGGGGGCGAAGCGAACATCGTGAACAGGCGCGCGGTGTCGGCGCCATACTGCTCGATTTGCGCCTGCGGGTCGATGCCGTTGTTCTTCGACTTCGACATCTTCTCGGTGCCGCCGATATTCACCGGCTGGCCATCCGCGACGAGTACCGCGTTCTGCGGGCGGCCCTTGTCGTCGAAAGTCAGCTCGACGTCGGCCGGGTTGAACCAGGTCTTCTTGCCGGACGGGTCTTCGCGGTAGTAGGTTTCGTTCAGCACCATGCCCTGGGTGAGCAGGTTCACGAACGGCTCGTCGAACTTCACCAGACCGAAATCGCGCATGACTTTCGTCCAGAAACGCGCGTACAGCAGGTGCATGACGGCGTGCTCGATGCCGCCGATGTACTGGTCCATCGGCATCCAGTAGTCGTTGCGCGCATCGACCATGGCCTCGTTCGAACCCGGCGAGGTATAGCGCATGTAGTACCAGGACGAATCGATGAAGGTGTCCATCGTGTCGGTCTCGCGGCGCGCCGGCTTGCCGCATTTCGGGCAGTCGCACTTCAGGAAGGCTTCGTCCTTGTTGAGCGGGTTGCCGGTGCCGTCCGGGACCAGGTGTTCCGGCAGCACGACCGGCAGGTCTTTTTCAGGAACCGGTACCGAACCGCAGTCGCCGCAGTGGATCATCGGGATCGGCGTACCCCAGTAGCGCTGGCGCGAGATGCCCCAGTCGCGCAGGCGGAAGGTGACCTTCTTGTCGCCCAGGTTCTGGCCGGCGAGGTCGCCGGCCACCGCATTGACGGCCGAGGTGTAATCGAGGCCGTCGTACTTGCCCGAATTGATGGTACGGCCCTGCTCCTTGTCGCCGTACCACTCCTGCCAGCCATCGAGCGAGAATTCCTGGCCTTCGACGGCGACGACCTGCTTGATCGGCAGACTGTATTTTTGCGCGAAACCGAAGTCGCGCTCGTCGTGGCCCGGCACGCCCATCACGGCGCCGTCGCCATAGGTAATCAATACGTAGTTGCCGATCCAGACCGGGATCTGTTCGCCGGTGATCGGATGGGTGACGAACAGGCCGGTCGGCATGCCCTTCTTTTCCATCGTCGCCATGTCGGCTTCGATCACGGAGCCCATCTTGCACTCGGCGATGAAGGCCTGCAGCTCCGGGTTGTCGCGGGCCGCGTGCTGGGCCAGCGCGTGTTCCGGCGCCACGGCGCAGAAGGTCACGCCCATGATGGTGTCGGCGCGGGTGGTGAAGACGTAGAGCTTGCCCTCGTTGATCAGCTCACCCTTGTCGTCCTTGACCTCGTGCGGGAAGGCGAAGCGCACGCCGGTGGACTTGCCGATCCAGTTGGCCTGCATGGTGCGCACGCGCTCCGGCCAGCCGGGGAGCTTGTTGTCGACGTGATCGAGCAGCTCGTCGGCGTAGTCGGTGATGCGCACGTAGTACATCGGGATCTCGCGCTTTTCGATCGGCGCGCCCGAACGCCAGCCGCGGCCGTCCACCACCTGCTCGTTGGCCAGCACGGTCTGGTCGACCGGGTCCCAGTTCACGGTACCTGTCTTCTGGTAGATGATGCCCTTTTCGAGCATCTTGAGGAACATCCACTGGTTCCACTTGTAGTATTCCGGCTTGCAGGCGGTCATCTCGCGCGACCAGTCGATGGCCAGGCCCATCGATTCCATCTGCCCGCGCATATGCGCGATGTTCGAATAAGTCCACTCGGCCGGCGGCACGTTGTTCGCCATCGCCGCATTTTCGGCCGGCATGCCGAAGGCGTCCCAGCCCATCGGCATGAGCACGTTGTAGCCGTTCATCCGCAGGTAGCGGTACATCACGTCATTGATCGTATAGTTGCGCACGTGGCCCATGTGCAGCTTGCCCGATGGGTAAGGCAGCATCGAGCAGGCGTAATACTTGCCTTTTGGGAAACGTGGGTCGTGTTCGACGGCTTTATAGGCCTCGATCGACTTCCAGTAGGCCTGGGCGGCCTGTTCGACTTCGGCTGGACTATATTTTTCTTGCATGGTGATCTGCGGACGGAAAAAGGGAGTGGAGCAGAACATTATACTGGTTCATTTTGCACTGCGGCGAAAGCTGCAGGCCTGGGGCGCGGTCGGCCCCCAATGAAAAACCGCCACCGCCGCGCGAGCGGGGATGGCGGTTCAGCCAGGCGAGGCGAATCTAGCGCAGCACCAGCTCCAGCGCCGGCTCGTCGCCATAATCCTCGTAGCGCTCATTGATGCCGCCGACGCAGAAGGCGATCTCCTCGAACAGGTCGGGCACCGTGGCCTTCATCTTGCCCGCATCCGTGATCACGATCTCCAGCACCTCGTTGGCTTTCAGGGTGAACTTGGTCATGTTTTCGTCGTCGCGCAGGTAGCTCAGGCAGTCGACCCAGGCGTCGATGCTGTTCGCGTACGAGTCGGGAAAGCCGAAGGCGCGGCGCGATTCGAGGTGGAAGGAGGCTTCGTCGACGATGGCGGCGCCATTGAGTTCAGCGGTGGCCATATCAAGCTTTCAGCCCAAGCACGTCGTCCATGCCGAACAGGCCCTTCGGCTTGCCGGCCAGGTAACGCGCGGCGCGCAGGGCGCCGTGGGCATAGGTGACGCGGCTGCTCGACTTGTGGCTGATCTCGATGCGCTCGCCCGTCCCTAAAAACATCACGGTATGGTCGCCCACCACGTCGCCGCCGCGCACGGTGGCAAAGCCGATGGTCGATGGATCGCGCTCGCCGGTCACGCCTTCGCGCCCGTACACGGCGCAATCCTTCAGGTCGCGGCCCAAAGCATCGGCGATGACTTCGCCCATCTTCAGCGCGGTGCCGGAAGGCGCATCGACCTTGTGGCGGTGGTGCGCTTCGACGATCTCGATGTCATAGCCTTCATTGAAGCTCTTCGCCGCCATCTCGAGCAGCTTGAGGGTGACGTTCACGCCCACGCTCATGTTCGGGGCGAACACCACGCCGACCTTCTCGCCGGCCGCGCGGATCGCAGCCTTGCCGGCATCGTCGAAGCCGGTGGTGCCGATCACCATCTGCACATTGTTGGCGGCGCAGTATTCGAGGTGGCGCAGCGTGCCTTCGGGACGGGTGAAGTCGATCAGCACGTCGGCATTGGCCAGAGCGGCTGCCAGGTCGGACTGGATCAGCACTCCGGTCGGCTGGCCGGCAAAGGCGCCGGCGTCCGTGCCGATCGCGGGCGAGCCGGCGATGTCGAGCGCGCCGGCCAGGATGGCGTCCGGCGCGGCCTGGATGGCTTCGACCAGCATGCGGCCCATGCGGCCGCTGGCGCCGGCAACGGCGATCTTCAGTTGCGTCGTCATGCTGTGGCCTCGTTACTGGATGACCGGGGCGCCGCCGACCTTGACCGGTTCGACCGGGCGGGTTTCCTGCTTGGCCTTGGTGCTGACCTTGGCCGGACCGGCGATGCGGTCGATGTATTCGCGTTCGGTCGGCAGGTTGCCGCCTTCGAAGCGCGCGACCTTGTCGTCCTTGAAGAAGACGGTGACGCGGCTGGTGGTCAGCTCGCCGTTGCCGCGCGCGAGGTAGAACGGGAAGTCCCAGCGGTCGGCGTGGAACATGTCGGTCAACAGCGGCGAACCGAGGATGAAGCGCACCTGCTCCTTGGTCTGGCCTTCTTTCAGCTGGGCCAGCATCTCTTGCGAGACGAAGTTACCCTGCTGGATGTCGGGGCGGTAAGGCGAGAAGATCCACATGAATTTCTGCAGCTTGCTGGCCTGGACCGTCTGGGCGCCGGCGTTGGCGGCGGCCGCCGATTTCTGCGCGTCGGCGGCAACCGCGGCCGGGTCCGTGCTCACCGGCGGCGCAGGGCGCGTCTGGTTGCGCCAGGCGGCGCAGCCAGAGAGCATCAGCGTGCACGCGAGGCCGGCCGCAAGGGCTGCCCGGGCTGAAAATCGACGGAGAACGGCTGGTTTGACGCGCATAGGTAACCTCAAAACGTTTGAGCGGGAGCTCCAAAACGCTATATCATAAAGCACTCCGCCAATATACGAGCAACAAACATGAGTAACAATCCCACCGACCTGAAGGCCAGCGGCCTGAAGGCTACCCTGCCGCGCCTGAAAATCCTGGAAATCTTCCAGAACAGCTCCGTTCGGCACCTGACGGCGGAAGATGTCTACAAGATCCTGCTAGCGGAGAACATGGACGTGGGCCTGGCCACCGTCTACCGCGTGCTGACCCAGTTCGAGCAGGCCGGCCTGCTCAACCGTAACCACTTCGAAACCGGCAAGGCCATCTACGAGCTCAACGCCGGCTCGCACCACGACCACCTGGTGTGCCTCGATTGCGGTCACGTGGAAGAGTTCTACGACGAAGAGATCGAGTCGCGCCAGCACGCGATTGCGGCCGAACGCGGGTACAAGATCGCCGAGCATTCGCTGGCGATTTACGGGAACTGTATCAAGGTGGGGTGTCCACGCAAGGGGTGATGGTGCAAGGATGCGGATCCGTACGCGACGGACTCCGCACCGCGGTCCCCTCACGAATTGCTCAACGCATTCGACAGCAGCTTCGCCGTAATATCCACAATCGGAATCACCCGCTCGTAGGCCATGCGGGTCGGGCCGATCACGCCCAGGGTGCCGACGATGCGGCCGTTGACTTCGTAGGGCGCGGTCACCACGCTCATTTCATCCATCGGCACCAGCTTCGATTCGCCGCCGATGAAGATCTGCACGCCACCTGCCTTGCTCGACACGTCGAGCAGCTGCATCAGCCCCGTCTTCTGCTCGAACATGTCGAACATCTGGCGCAATGAGCTCATGTTCGAGGACAGGTCGGACACCGACAGCAGATTGCGCTCGCCGGAAATGACCATGTCGTCGCCTTCGGCCATCGCCGCGCTGCCGGTTTCCACGGCCATCGCCATCAGGCGCCCCATGTCGTCGCGCAGCTCGCGCAGTTCGCCGGTGAGGCGCTGGCGCACCTGGTCGAAGGTGAGGCCGGCGAAATTCTGGTTCAGGTAATTGGCCGACTGGATCAGCTGCGTCGGCGTGTAGTCGACGTCGGTCAGCAGCAGGCGGTTCTGGACGTCGCCGCGCGGGTCGACGATGACCAGCAGGATGCGCTTTTCGGACAGGCGCAGGAATTCGATCTGCTGGAACACCGATTCGCGGCGCGGGCTTTGCACCACGCCGGCGAACTGCGACAGCGAGGACAGCATCTGGGCAGCATTGGCGATGAGCTTTTGCGGATGCTGCAGGGGCAGGCGCATCTGGTGCGATTCCATCGCGTGCTCGTCGAGATGCTGCACCGTGAGGAGAGTATCGACGAACAGGCGGTAGCCGCGCGGGGTCGGGATGCGGCCGGCCGAGGTGTGCGGGCTGGAGACATAGCCCATTTCTTCGAGGTCGGCCATGATGTTGCGGATCGTGGCGGGCGACACGTCGAGACCGGAAATCTTCGACAGCGCGCGCGATCCGACCGGCTGGCCGTCGGCGATGTAACGCTCGACGAGGGCTTTGAGCAGGGTCTGGGCGCGGGGTTCGAGTTGCATATTCCAGGAAGGCGGGAGGGTCCGCTACTATTATGCACGCTCCGGCGCGGGCCGCGCCAGTTATCCGTGCGCGCGCTTGAGCCAGTCGACCAGGCCGTCCAGGCTGTGCACCTCGGCGTCCGGCTCGATCTCGCCGGCGAAGGTGTTTTCCTTGCCCATGCGGTTCATCCAGACGGCGCGCAGGCCGGCGCGCTGGGCGCCCTGCACGTCCAGGCGCAGGTCGTCGCCCACGTACACCGCCTCCTGCGGCGCAATGGCGAGCCGGCGGCAGGCTTCCAGGAAGATCGCCGGTTCGGGCTTGGCCACGCCGAAGTTCGGGGCCGCGACCGAGACCTCGAAATGGCGCTCCAGGCCGATCGTCTGCAGGTCGGCATTGCCGTTGGTGACCGAGGCGATGCGCACCCTGCCCTTCAGGCGCAGCAGCCCGGGCAGCACGTCGTCGTAGGGAATCACGGCGTTGCGGGCGGCGAAGAACTCGGTCATGGCCAGTTCGACCTTGACGGCATCTTCGCCGGCCTGCTCGAAGGCGGCAATGAGGCCGGCGCGGCGCAAGGCGCCCAGGTCGAGCTGGAATTCGGGCTTGCGTGCAAGTAATTCAAGGCGCGCATGGCGCAGGGTGTCGATCGTGAACTGCTGCGCGACCAGCGGCGCGTGCTCGCGCAGCCAGGCAAACAACACCTGCTCGGCCTCGATGATGACCGGCGCGATCGGCCACAGGGTGTCGTCGAGGTCGAACAATACGGCTTTGGGCCAGGGGCGGCGCTGGGGTGTCATGGTGGGGTCTGCTCCGTAAACGTACAGCCAAGCATAGCGAGCCCGGAACTAGAAATCAATGCGGGCCCGTCGGTTACACCCCGATACAAAGGCAAACCGTCCAGCAGCTTGCCAAATGGACTAAAATGTTGGGCGATTATCTATCCGCCGCCACCTTCAGTGCGCGGTTGTGCATTCCACCAGTTGTGATTTTTGGAGAAATTATGAAGAGTTCCTACCTGCGTGCCGGTGCTGCGCTGGCGTGCGCGCTGGCCCTGTCCGCTTGTGGCGGCAGCGACGGCGACCTGGGGCTGGGCGGTTCGTTTTCCGGCGTAACCAAACCGGGCCTGGTCCTGCAGAACAATGGCGGATCCGACCTGACCATCGCCCCGACGGCCAACGGTTCGGGAGCCTTCTTCTTCAGCCAGCTGCAGGAAACCGATTCCGACTATAACGTCACGGTCAAGAGCATCCCGAGCAATGCCGAGAAATGCGAGGCCTTCCGCAATACCGGCAAGGTCGCCTTCACCATCAACACCGTGGTCATCGCCTGCACCGTCAAGACGCACAAGCTGACCGGTACGGTGTCCGGCCTGACGGGCAATAACCTGGTGCTGGTCAACGGCGCCGACCGCATCCCGGTTGCGGCGGGCGCCACGACCTTCGCCATGACCCCGGTGAACGAAGACGCGCCGTATGGCGTCGCCATCCTGACCCAGCCCGACAACCAGACTTGCACGGTTGCCAACGGCAGCGGCGTGATGGGCGCGAACGACGTCAACAACGTCGCCATCGCCTGCGTCAACCGTCCTTAATTCTCCCGGAGCTTACCCAATGAAGTTTTCCCTGATCCGTCCGGCCGGCGCACTGGTACTGGCACTTGGCCTCGCCTCCTGCGGCGGCGGTGGCGACGACAACAATTATTCCATCAAGGGCGTTGTCGAAGGCCTGTCCTATCCTGGCCTGGTGCTGACCACCAATGGCAACGACCTGGCCGTGGCGCCGCCGGCAAAAGCGCTCGACCCGGTGGAATTCACCTTCCCGAACCGGCTCGGCTATGGCGATGAGTTCAACATCTCGATCAAGACCCAACCGGCGCACCAGACCTGTGGCGTCAACACGCAATTCCCGCGCAGCGTCTATGGCACGGGCGGCGAGCTGACCCAGATTAACGCGCGCTTCACGTGCTCGATCAATGCCTATAACATCGGCGGCAAGGTCATCGGCCTGACCGCGGCCAACACCGGCCTGCAGCTTACCAACGGCAGCAGCGGCGGCTCGATCGTGCCGACGCCCGATGCCACCGGTGCGCCGTTCGAATACATGATGCCGTTCGCGGTGCCATTTGGCGTGACCTATGGCGTCACCATCGTGACCCAGCCGGTCGGCGCTTTCTGCACCGTGTCGAACCCGACCGGTACGATGGGCGATGCCGCAGTGACCAATATCGACGTCAACTGCGTACGCACCTGAGCTATTCACGAAACGTATGTCTCGTATTCGAAAGGAGAATTGGACTGATATGCTGTAATGCAGCATACTTGCTCCTGTCTCCTCCAACTCTCCTTAAAAGAATTGGATTTCAGCCCGCCTCACAGCGGGCTTTTTTTTCGCCCATTTTCCGGGCAAGGCGCCCTTAGCTTGCGCGCTTGGCGCTGACCTTCACCACCGCCACCTGGGAGGCGCCGACCGACACCTGGGCGTTGTACGCCTCGGCCGCGCGGGTGGTAGCTGCCGTAGCGTAGCCGCTGACGCCGGCCAGGACCAGGGTGGCGAGGAAGATGGCTTCCATGTGCTTGAGGGTGTTCATTGTCGTGCTCCTTCGGTGGGTGGCGGGCCGTTTCCGGCTGTCGATGGAAGCACTTTAGCCAATGGGGGAGTTTGGCTCCAGCGGGGTGCGACGGACTGCAGGAATGCGCGCTTGAAGGGCGAAAATGCGCGATGTTCGGGGATTGTGCGATGCGGTAGGGTGGGCGGGTCTTCCCGCCCGCGCGTTCAAATCATGCTTATGAAGACGCACCGTGGTTCTTTAACGTTCGTTGAACGCGCGGTCGGCGAAGCCGACCACCCTACCGTTTACAGCAAATTCGCCAGCGCCACGTACTGCTCCAGCCCGACGCCTTCCGGCCGGGCGCCCGGATCGATGCCGGCCTCGACCAACTGGGCCTCGGTGAACATGCCCGCCACGCAGTTGCGGATCACCTTGCGGCGCTGCGAGAAGGCCTTGGCCACCACTTTCTCGAGCGTGGCGCCGTCGCATGCCAGCATCTCGCGCTTGGGGATCATGCGCACGATGGCCGAATCCACGCGCGGCGGCGGATCGAAAGCGGTCGGCGGCACGATGAACATCAGGCTCATGTCGTAGCGCCACTGCAGCATCACCGACAGGCGGCCATAGGCCTTGGTGCCCGGCTCGGCCACCATGCGCTCGACCACTTCCTTTTGCAGCATGAAGTGCTGGTCTTCGACCAGCGGCGCGAACTCGGCCAGGTGAAACAGCAGCGGGCTCGAGATGTTGTACGGCAGGTTGCCGACGATGCGCAGGCGCTGCCCTTCCGGCACCGGAATCGAGCCGAAATCGAATTTCAGGGCGTCGCCCGAGTGCACGGTGAGCTTTTCGCGCGGGTAGGCCTTTTCCAGGCGCGCCACCAGGTCGCGGTCGAGCTCGACGACGTGCATCTGGTCGAGCTGCTTGAGCAGCAGCGCCGTCATGGCGGCCAGGCCCGGGCCGATCTCGACCATGGTCTCGCCGCGCTGCGGCGCAATGGTGTCGATGATGTCGCTCAGGACCATCTTGTCGGTCAGGAAGTTCTGGCCGAAGCGCTTGCGTGCTACGTGTTTCATGTGTGCTTTCTTGCTTGCTTGTTTACTGATTGTGGGACTGGCGGCGCGCGTCGGCCATGCCCATGGCGGCGCGGATCGCTTCGATCATGCTGCCGCAGTCGGCAAGGCCAAGACCCTGCGCGGCCAGGTCGAGCGCGGTGCCATGGTCGACCGAGGTGCGCACGATCGGCAGGCCGAGGGTGACGTTGATGCCGCGCCCGAAGGTGGCGTGCTTGAGCACGGGCAGGCCCTGGTCGTGGTACATCGCCAGCACGCAGTCGGCATCCTTCAGGTATTTCGGCTGGAACAGCGTATCGGCCGGGTAAGGGCCGCGCGCATCGATGCCGCGCGCACGCGCGGCCTCCAGCACCGGCGTGATGACCTCGACTTCTTCCCGCCCCAGGTAGCCGTTTTCGCCCGCGTGCGGGTTCAGGCCGGTGACCAGGATGCGCGGGGCGGCAATGCCGAAGTTTGCTTTCAGGTCGCGGTCGATGATGTCGATGACCTGCGCCAGGTTCTCGCGCGTCAGCGCGGCGGGAACATCCTTCAGCGGCAGGTGGGTGGTGGCCAGCGCCACCCGCAAGTACGGCTGGCCTTCGCCAGGCTGTCCGGCCAGCATCATCACGACCTTGGGCGTGCCCGTTTTCTCGGCCAGGTATTCGGTGTGGCCCGAGAAAGCCACGCCGGCATCGTTGATCGTGCTTTTCTGGAGCGGAGCGGTGACGATGCCTTCGAACCAGCCGCACCGGGCGCCCTCGATCGCCAGGTCCAGGGTGGCCAGCACGGCGCGCCCGTTTTCGGGGTCGAGCGTGCCCGGCACCACGTAGGCGGCGAGCGGCACGTCGATCACGGCCAGGCGCTCCTTGCCGAACTGCGGCAGGCCGCCGTTGCGCAGCGCCTGGATCGACAGGGCCGCGAGGCGGATGCCTGGATCGATCAGGCTGGCGGTGAGCGCCAGGAAGGCGGCGTCGCCGACCAGCACGCAGTTGGCGGATTCGCGCAGCGCCCAGGCCGCGCGGATCGAGATCTCCGGGCCGATGCCGGCGGGCTCGCCGACCGTGATCGCCAGGATGGGGCGATGCGTCGGCCGGCTCAGCTCCGGCATGGCCATGGGATTACTGCTCCTCGCGGAACTCGACGTAGGCGCGATCGCGCACCTGGCGCATCCAGTCTTCCATCGCTTCCTGTACCTTGCGCTCGCGCAGGACCTGGCGAGCCTGGCCACGTTCCTTCTGCGCGCTCACGTCTTCGCTCTTGCGCTCGGCCACGCGGATCAGGTGGAAGCCGAACGGCGACTCGATGACGTCCGAGACCTCGCCCGGCTTCAGGCCGCTCAGGGCGGCGTCGAATTCGGGACCGGCGTCGCCCGGCATCAGCCAGCCCAGGTCGCCGCCCTTCGGCGCGGTGGACGTGTCCTGGCTGTTCTGGCGCGCCAGCTCTTCGAAGGTAGCGGACTTGTTGGCGATCTTTTCGCGCAGCTCTGCCATCTTGCGCTTGACCTCGGCCGCCGTCATGGTCGGCGTCGGCTTGATCAGGATGTGGCTGGCGCGGGTCTGCTGCACCACTTCTTTTTCGCCGGCGCCGGCTACGCTGCGCTTTTCCGCCATCCGCAGGATGTGGAAGCCGACATTGGTCTTGATGATCGGGGTGACCTGGCCCGGCTGCAGCTTGCGCAGTTCGGTGGCGAAGACCGGCGGCAGGCGGTCCGGGTCGCGCCAGCCGATTTCGCCGCCCTTGAGGGCGTCGGAGGCTTCGGAATAGGTGGCGGCCATCTTGGAGAAATCGGCGCCGGTGCGCAGCTGGCGCGCGACTTCCTCGGCGCGTGCGCGGCGCGCCGCGATCTGCTCGGGCGAGGCGTTTTCGGGCACGCCGACCAGGATCTGCGACAGGTTCATCTCGACCTTCTCGCTTGCTGCAGCTTTCGAGGCGGCCAGGTAGGTGTCGATCTCGGCTTCGGAGACCTGGATCTTGGCGTCGACCTCGTGCTCGCGCAGGCGCTGCATCAGGATTTCGTTGCGGATGTCGTCGCGGAACTGCGAGTAGGTCAGCCCCTCTTTCTCCATCTGGTTGCGCATCTCCTGCACCGTCATTTTCTGGTTCTCGGCGATGCGGCCGATGGTGGCGTCGAGGGTGCGGTCGTCGACGCGCACGCCCATTTCCTTGGCCAGCTGGATCTGCGCGCGCTCGACGATCATCGCCTCGACCACCTGGCGCTCCAGGGTGGCCTGGTCCGGCAGCTGCACGTTACGCGCCTTCAGGTTCTGCGCGGTCTGGACGGCGCGGTTGCGCACCTCGTTCTTGGTGATCACCTCGTCGTTGACGACGACGTGGATCGAATCGATCACCTTGGTGCTGCTTGACGCCGGCGGCAGGAAGCCGCTGCCTGGCTTGGCGGCGGCAGCCGGGGCCGCGGCCTGGGCCAGGACCTGGCCGGCGGTCAGTGCGCACAGCAGCACTGCTGCAAGGTTCGCTGCAGGCTTGCGTGCAAGCTTGGAAATGTGCAAACGGGTGGAACGCGTCATCTGGAAAGCACTCATTCAGGTGAATAATTATTCAGGTAATCCGGCAGGCAGTGTAGCGGTTGCCGGTTAAGACGTCCTTAAGGACGGCCCACATTGGTGTTCAGCTGCGTATAGCCCGGCACGCTCTTGTTGAACGTTTCGAGCGGGTTGCCCAGGCCAAGGCGCGACAGGCCATTGAGCTCGAGCTGGAAGAAGATCGGCGTCGAGGTGGTCCGGGCCGCGGTCACGAAACGCTGGGCTCCCATGCGGAACACCCAGCAATCGGCCTTGTACTCAAGACCGATGAGGCTCTCGAGCAGCTTGCCCTTCCCGACCGGCGACGCGCCTCCCACGCCGTACGAGCGCAGCGCATAGCTCACGCGCCCGACGCCGTACCAGCGCGAAGTGATCGGCCACTGCGCCGAAAAATCGACGTTGCGGAAGCTGTCACGCTGATAACGGTACTCGGCATTGAGGACCTTCATCCGGGCCGGCTGCCACTGCATGCTCAGGTTCGAGCTGTACAAGCTGCTGCCGGTCGCGTCATATTGTACGCCGCTATCGAAGCTCCAGGTCTGCGAGATGCGGCCGGAGGCTGCCAGCAGCACGTCGGAGCGGCTCTGGTGCAGCGGTTCGCCCGGCAGGCGCACGCGCGGCTCCTCGAAATAGATGCGCTGGCCGAAGGCCATGCGCAGGCGTTCGGCGCCGTCCGACTCGATGTAGCGCGACACCAGGGCCGCGGTCAGCTGGTTGGCGTCGGACACGCGGTCGGGCCCGACGAAGCGGTTTTCGCTGAACAGCTGCGCGTAGTTGAAGCCGGCGCGGCCGGTGTCGAACAGCGGGAAGGCGTCCTGGTTCTTGTAGGGCGTGCGCACGTAGAACAGGCGCGGCTCGAGCGTTTGCGTGATGGCGCGGCCGAACAGCGTGGTATCGCGCTCGAACACCATGCCGCTGTCGAGCGAGAAGGTATTCAGGTAGCGCGAGAGCTTGCGCTCGCCGGTGTAGTTGGCGCTATCGAGGTCGTACTTGCTGGCGTGGGCGATGAATTTCGGCGTGATGAAGTAGCCGGGACGCACCCACGGATAGCTGACCTGGCCCACCACCACGGCGCGGTTGCCGCGCACGAAATCCGGGTGCCAGAAGCTCACCGCCTCGGCATCCACCGCCCAGTCGAAGCCCGCCACGTCGTAGCGGCCGGCGTGGAAGTTAACTTGCGGCAGGCGGTCGTAGGGGCGCGGGACCGCCAGGCTCGGATCCTTGGCCGCGGCCGGGTCTTGCAGCACCTGGTAGTTCTGGGCGCGCGCGGTCAGGCTCCAGTACTTGCCGCTGTAGTCGGTGCGCACTTCGCGCAGCAGCTGGCGCTCGGCGCTGACCGCCACGGTGCGCGAGAAGTCGCTCGGGTATTCGTCGTCGGACGCGCCATGCAGGTTCCAGCCATAGGACCAGCCGGGCGCCAGGCTTTGGGTATGGATCGAATCGACGCGCCAGCGGTCTTCGCCGGTCTCGCGGTCGTGGCGCAAGCCCTCGACATGGGTCTCGCCCTGGTAGGCGCCGCGCTCGGTCACACCCAGATAGCGGCCGGTCGCGCCCAGTTGCAGGCCGCGGTCGAACATCATGCGCGGATAGACCGTGAGGTCGCGGTTCGGTGCGATGTTGAAGTAATACGGCACCATGATCTCGGCCTTGCCCTTGGAGCCGAAGCCCACCGTGGGGGCCAGCCAGCCGGAGCGGCGCGCGCCCGACAGCGAGAACGACAGGGCCGGGGTGCCGATGATCGGCACGTCCTTGAAATAGATGACGGTCTTGCCGGCCAGGCCGACGTCGCGCCCGCTGTCCAGGCGCAGGGTGCTCGACTTCAGATACCAGTCGGGATCCGGGCCTTCGCAGGTGCTGTAGGTGCCGTCGCGCACCAGCGCCACGTCTTCGCCGAGGAAGTCGATGCGCGAGGCATGGCCCTGGGCGTTATTGAGCTGCAAACGGTATTCGGGACGCAGCACATAACCCTTCCCCGTTTCGAGGTTGAGCTGCAGCTCGTCCCCCTTGTAGCGGTCGCCGAAGCGCCACATGCTGACGTTGCCGGCCGCCGTCACCTCGTCTTCGACCCGCAGGTAGCACGCGGTGTCGGCCGTCAGGCGGGTCTGGCCGCGTGTCAGTTCGACATTGCGTTCGAGGTTCAGCTGGCGGTCGGGCCGCCCGTTGATTTCCTCGGCGCTGATCGTGATCGGCAGGTCCTGTTCGTTGGCGGCCGAAGCGGCGGCCGCCGGCGGGGCGGGCTGTGGTGCGGGCGGTACAGTCTGCGCGTGCACGGGTGCGGATGCTGCGGCAGCCGATGCTGCGGCAGCCAGTGCATACAGCGCGAGTACCTGCCGTGGGGGGAATGGGTGGGCCGTAAACCAGCTCATGGAAGATCGTGGTGCGCCATAAAGGGCGGTATTTTTGAGATGAATCCCTTATTATATGGGAATTACCTCAACCAACCGGATTCACCAGGCCGCTTCATGTCTTCTTTGTATCAAAATTCCTCCACTTCCGCCGACAAAGACGCGCGCCTGCAAGGGCTGACCGAATGGCTGGCCTCGACCGGCCTGGTGGAAGTCGGAACCGGCCGCCCGGCGTCTTCGGATGCCAGCTTCCGCCGCTACTTCCGCTACGACGTCGCACCTAGCATGCAGGACAAGCTGGGCGCGACCCTGGTTGCCATGGATGCACCGCCCGAGCGCGAGAACGTGCCGGCCTTCCTGCACGTGCAGAACCTCTTGATGGAAGCCGGCGTCACGGTGCCGGCCATCGTCGCCCAGAAGGTCGAGAGCGGCTACCTGCTGCTGTCCGACCTCGGCGTGACCACCTACCTGCAGCGCCTGAACCTGGACAACGCGCCGTTCATGTACTCAAGCGCCGTCGACGCCCTGCTCAAGTTCCAGCTGGCCAGCCAGCCGGGCAAGCTGCCCGAATTCGACCGCGCCTTCGTGCTGCGCGAGATGAACCTGTTCCCGGAGTGGTACATCGAACGGCACCTGAACGTGAAGCTCGACGAGAAGCAGCAGGCGCAGCTCGACAAGGTCTTCGAGGCGATCACCGCCAACGTGCTGGCGCAGCAGCAGGTCTACATGCACCGCGATTTCCATTCGCGTAACCTGATGTGGCTCGAGCAGGGCAACCCGGGCGTGCTCGATTTCCAGGACGCCGTGTATGGCCCGGTCACCTACGACCTGGCTTCGCTCCTGCGCGACGCCTACATTCAGTGGGACGAAGACATGGTGCTGGACTGGGTGGTGCGCTATTGGCAGAGCGCCAAGCAGGCGGGCCTGCCGGTCAATCCGGACATCGACGCCTTCTACCGCGACTTCGAGTTCATGGCCCTGCAGCGCCATCTGAAAATCCTCGGCATCTTCTGCCGCCTGAACTACCGCGACAGCAAGCCGATCTACATGGGCGACCTGCCGACCGTGATGGATTACGTGCGCAAGACCGCCAACCGCTACACCGAACTCAAACCGCTGGTCCGCCTGCTCGACGCGCTCGAGGACAAGGCGCCGACGGTCGGCTACACCTTCTGACGGAACGCCCATGAAAGCCATGATTTTCGCCGCCGGCCGCGGCGAGCGCATGCGTCCGCTGACGGACGCATGCCCCAAGCCCCTGCTGAAAGTGCGCGGGCGCCCGATGATCACCTACCACGTGCTCAATCTGGTGCGCGCCGGGATCACCGACATCGTCATCAACCACTCCCACCTCGGCCACATGATCGAGGAAGAGCTGGGCGACGGCAGCAAGTACGGCGCGCGCATCCAGTATTCGCACGAACCGGCCCCGCTGGAAACCGCGGGCGGCATCGCCAATGCCCTGCACCTGCTGGGCGACGAGCCTTTCCTGGCCGTGTCGGGCGACATCTACGCGCCCTATTTCGACTTCTCGCAGGTCCTCGACGTGTTGAAGGACAAGGACATGGTGGGCGTGCCGATCCCGGTCGATCAGCGTGACATCGCGTGGCTGTGGCTCACGCCCAATCCGTGGCACAACCCGGAGGGCGACTTCGCGCTCGACATGTACACCCTGCGTAACGACGGGCCGGAAAAGTGGAATTTCGCCGGCATCGGCGTCTACCGTCCCGAGATGTTCGAGGGGATCACCGCGGGCGACTTCGTCAAGTTCGGTCCCCTGATGCGCAAGTTCATCGACCAGGGCCGCGTCGGCGGTGAGCTGTACAACGGACTGTGGGTCAATGTCGGCACCGCCGGCCAGCTGGAAGAACTCAATGCGCCGCTGGGGTCGGTGAAAACCGGTTCATGACGGCCAGCTATCAGCAACGGCGCAGCCGCCTGCTCGAGCGCATGCAGCCGGGCGCGGTCGCCGTGCTGGCCACCGCGCCGGAAGTCGTGCGCAACGGCGACAGCGACTATCCCTACCGGCACGACAGCTATTTCTATTACCTGACCGGTTTTACGGAACCCGAGAGCGTGCTGGTGCTGGTTGCGGCCAGCGGCGAGCTGCCTGCGCGCTCGGTGCTGTTCTGCCGCGAAAAGAATGTGGAACGCGAGATCTGGGACGGCCACCGTTATGGTCCCGAGGCCGCGCGTACCGAATTCGGCTTCGACGAGGCGTACCCGGTCGACGAACTCGATGCGCAGATGGGCAAACTGCTGGCCAATGCGCCGGCGCTCTATTACGCGCTGGGCCACAGCGCGGCGCTCGACGCCCAGGTGAGCAGCTGGCTCAAGGCCGTGCGTGCCCAAGGCCGCACCGGCATCACGGCGCCCGCCACTACCCATCATTTGCTCGGCATGCTCGACGAGATGCGCCTGCTGAAAGACGAAGGCGAAATTGCCCTGATGGCGCGCGCAGCAAGCATTGCCGGCGGCGCCCATGCGCGGGCGATGCGCTTTACCCGCGCTGGACGGTTCGAATACGAAATCGAGGCCGAGCTGCTGCACGAATTCCGCCGTCATGGAGCACAGTTCCCGGCCTATACGCCGATCGTCGCCTCGGGCGCGAATGCCTGCGTCCTGCACTACAACCAGAACAATCGCCAGTGCCGCGAGGGCGAGCTGCTGCTGGTCGATGCCGGCTGCGAGTTCGATGGCTATGCGTCGGACATCACGCGCACCTGGCCGGTGGACGGGAAATTCACCGCGCCGCAGAAGGCCTTGTATCAGCTGGTGTTGCAGGCGCAGGAAGCGGCGCTCGCCGCCGTCATCCCTGGCCGGCCGTACAGCGACGTGCATGAGGCAGCGGTGCGGGTGCTCACGACCGGCATGCTTGATCTTGGCCTTCTCGACAAGACGAAATACGGCTCGGCCGACGATGCGATTGCCGACAAGGCCTATCAACAGTTCTACATGCACGGCACCGGCCACTGGCTGGGAATGGACGTGCACGACGTCGGCCCCTACCGCGACCTGACCCTGGCGGCGCGGCCGTCGCGCCCTCTGCTCGCAGGGATGGCGCTGACGGTGGAACCGGGCATCTATGTGCGTCCGGCCGAGGGCGTGCCGGAGCAGTTCTGGAACATCGGCATCCGGATCGAGGACGACGTGGTCGTCACCGATGGTGGCTGCCGCGTGCTGTCCGGCGCGGCGCCGAAAACGGTGGCCGACATTGAAGCGCTGATGCGGGAGCACGGATGAACGAACGGATCGAGCTTGACGTAGCGATTTGCGGCGCCGGACCGGTGGGCCTGGCGCTGGCGGCCTTCCTGGTGCAGCGCGGCGTGGCGGGCGAACGCATTGCCCTCATCGACGGCAAGTCGCTGGGCCAGGCAATCACGGATCCGCGTTCGATCGCGCTGTCCTGGGGCAGCGTGCAACTGCTCGACGAAGTGCGCGCCTGGCCGCTGCCGGCCACGCCGATCCACGAGATCCACGTCTCGCGCCGCGGCCAGCTGGGCCGCAGCCTGATGGACCGCGCGGAGCACAAGCTGCCCGCGCTGGGCTATGTGGCGCGTTACGGCGATGTGGTCGATGCGCTGGCGCGCGCCTGCGAGCGCGCCAGGGTCATGACGCTGCGCCCGGCGCGCGTGGAAGCGCTCATTGAGGAAGCCGGCGGCGTGCTGCTGCGCCTGGACGATGGCCGTTCGGTGGCCGCCCAGGTGGCGGTGCAGGCCGAAGGCGGCGTGTTCGGCCAGCAGGACGGCCGAGCGCAACAGCGCGACTACCAACAGACTGCCCTGATCGCGCGCGTCAGCGTGAGCGACCCGATCGCGCACCGCGCCTTCGAGCGCTTCACCGACGAAGGCCCGCTGGCCCTGCTGCCGCAGGATGGCGGCGACGGCCACGGCTACGCGCTGGTGTGGTGCATGCGCCCCGAGCGCGCAACGGACATCCAGCTGCTCGACGATGCAGGCTTCCTCGCCCAGCTCGGCGAGGCTTTCGGGGGCCGCCTCGGCCGCTTCACCGCAAGTTCTGCGCGCGTCGTCTTCCCCCTCGGCCTGAACGCCGAAGCCCGCGCCACCGCACGCACGGTCGCCATCGGCAACGCCGCCCAGACCCTGCATCCGGTCGCCGGCCAGGGCCTGAACCTCGGCCTGCGCGACGCCGCAGTCCTGGCCCGCCAGCTCGCCCGCGCGCCTGGTCCCGATGCCATCGCCGCCTTCATGGACCAGCGCCACCAGGACCGCCGCCTGACCATCGCCCTGACCGACACCATGGCCCGCGCCTTCACCGGCACCGGCCCGCTGCAACCCCTGCTCGGCCTCTCCCTCGCCGCCCTCGACACCATCCAACCCGCCCGCCTCCTGCTCGCCGACCTGATGATGTTCGGCCGCCGCTAAGCCCGTAATTAGGGTCAGAGTAGAATTATTTGCCAAGATCCTTCGGTCACCTGAGCCAAGGCTATTTACATTAGTACTCGGCAATTGATCCGAAGACCGAGCTCAATAATTCGACTCTGACCCTAATGCCGTTAAGTTAAGATGCCGCTGACGTCCAGGCTGTTGTAAACGCATGGCGACTCTGTTAACCTGCGGCCAATGCTTGCCGACACTCTTCCCCTGACTACCGCAGACTTGCCAGCGCCTGACTGGCAACGTTTGGGGGAGCATTTGCCAACGGAGTGGATTGAAGAGACGCTCAGCTATACCGGCAGGGCAAGCGTTCGGCGCCGACGCTTGCCAGCCCAGCAGGTAGTCTGGCTGGTCATCGCGTTGGCACTGTACCGCCACCGATCGGTGCGGCAAGTGCTGGCCGAACTGGATCTGGCGCTGCCGGATCTGAACGACACCTGCGTTACCGATAGTGCAGCGACCCAAGCCCGTCAGCGACTGGGCGAGTCTCCATTGAAATGGCTGTTCTCGACGTCCGCCAAGCATTGGCAAAAGCAAGACGCGGATCGCCATCAGCTCAACGGGCTACGCCTGTTGGCGGTCGATGGAACGACGCTCAAGTTGGCCCACAGCACCGAGAATCGAGAGCATTTTGGTTCACCCAGTTTCGCCGCCGGTGCCGTGGCCAGCTACCCGCATGCCCGCATGGTGACGCTGTGCGTACTCGATACCCAGCTCATGCTCGCCGCACGCTTTGGCACCTATCACCAGGCCGAGATTGGCTACGCTCTGGACTTGCTCGAAGATGTGCCGGATCACTCCCTTACCGTATTCGACCGAGCGTTTCTCGCTGCAGAAATACTCAGCAAGCTGAACAGATCAGGAACTGAACGGCATTTCCTTGTACCGGCCAAGAGCAACACACGTTGGACGATCGTCGAAGGAAATGAGCAGGATGCCATTGTCGAAATGAAGGTGTCGCTCCCAGCACGGAAAAAAGACGCGCAATTGCCAGCGCATTGGCGAGTGCGCGCAGTGCGCGTCGACGGCCCGCAAGGCAAG